>JBFJKG010000395.1:0-2641 GCA_041635075.1 Solimonas sp. | reverse complement strand
GATATACGCCAGCGGCATGGCGAGTTGGAACAGACACTGGTCGAGCAGCAGCCGGGCGTGGGCCTGTTCGTGCTCGGCCGGCGTGGTCGTTCGGCCGAGATCACGCAGCGGGATCTCGGGCGCAACGTCGAGCGAGTGGTTAGGGCACTGCACAAGCCCATACTTACCGTTACCGAAGGGTTCCGCGAGCCAAGACGAGTCATGGTCGCGTTTGACGGCGGCAGCGTCACCCGGCGCGGCGTGGAGATGCTGGCGGCGAGCTCGTTGCTACGGGGTTTGCCCATTCACGTACTGATGTCCGGAAAGCCGAACGCCGACGCGCGTCAGCAGCTCAGCAGGGCGCAGGCGACGCTGCAGGCCGCCGGATTCGAGACGGTAGCCGAACTGGTTCCGGGCGATGCTGAAAGCACCATCGCCGCCGCGGTTCGCGAACAGCAGATCGACCTGCTGATCATGGGCGCGTACGCGCACTCGCCGCTGCGCTCACTTATCTTCGGCAGCAAGACCTCGGATCTGCTGCGGTCGGCCAAAATTCCCAGCCTATTGCTGCGTTAGCGCTGCTGCGGTGCGAGGGGCATCGGCTCAGGTCACCAGGCTAGGCGCCTTGCGTCCGGTGAGTTCGGTGATGCGCGCAAGCTTGTCGGCGATGGCGGCAAGCGGTGCCAGCGCCTCGGCGACTTTCCATTGCAGCTTCTCGGTCGCGGTTTCAAAGCGTTCAAGATATAGCCGCAATGTCGCACCCTTGGTACCCGTGCCCGACAGCCGCAGAATGATGCGTGCCTGCTCGCCGCAGACGATGCGTAGACCCTGGTGCTCGGCCAAGCTGCCATCCACCGGATCGCGGTAGCTGAACTCGTCGGCGGAACTGATGGTCCACTCACCGATGGTGGTGCCGGGCAGGTCGGGTAGCGTCGCGATCAGGGACTGCATCACCGCCTCGGCGCTGGCGGTGTTGAGGTCTTCGTAGTCATGGCGCGCGTAGTAGTGCCGCCCGAAGCGGGCCCAGTGCCCCTCGGCGAGTTCGCGTACTGATTTTTGCGTCACTGCCAGCACGTTCAGCCATGCGAGTACTGCCCACAGGCCATCCTTTTCCCGCGTATGGATGGAACTGGTGCCGAAGCTTTCCTCTCCGCACACGGTGGCCTGGTTGCTGTCCAGGAGATTGCAGAAGAACTTCCAGCCGGTTGGGGTTTCGTGCATGGGCACATTGAGCGCATTGGCGACCTGATCTGCGGCGCGGCATGTCGGCATCGAGCGCGCAATACCTTTGAGGCCATCGCGATAGCCGGGTAACGCCGTCAGATGTGCCGCGAGCATGGCCAGCGAATCGCCCGGCGAGATGAAGATACCGGCACCAAGAATCATGTTGCGGTCACCGTCACCATCGCTGGCGGCCAGCAGATCAGGTGCCTGGGAACCAAAGGCTAGGTCGACCAGCGGCTTGGCATAGATCAGGTTGGGGTCGGGGTGTCCGCCACCAAAGTCTTGTAACGGCGTGGCATTCAGCAGTGCGTTCTTCGGTGCGCCCAGTTGCTCGACCAGTATGCGCTGCGCATAGGGACCGGTAACGGCGTGCATGGCGTCAAAGCGCAGGCTGTGGCCATGTTTGAGCCAGTCACGTATGCGGTCGAAATCAAACAGGCTCTGCATCAGTTCGCTGTAGTCGTCGACGCAGTCGATGATCTCGACCATGGTATCGCCAATCTGCTGTGTGCCGCGACGGTCGAGATCAATGTTGCCGCCGTCGACTATGCGGTAGCGGGTAAGCGACTTGCTGGTTTCAAAGAGTTGATTGGTCAGGCTCTCAGGCGCCTGGCCGCCCCCGGCGATATTCAGTTTGATACCAAAGTCGCCATCCGGGCCCGCCGGATTGTGGCTGGCTGTAAACAGCAGGCCACCTCGAGCCTTGCGAATCCGAATCAGGTTTGAAGCCGCAGGCGTGGACAACAGCCCGCCTTGGCCGACCACCACGGTGCCGATGCCGTTGCCGGCGGCCATCGCGATGGCTGTTTGTATCGCATCGCGATTGTGGTAGCGGCCGTCCCCGCCAATAACCAGGCAGCCACCCTTGAGCTCCGGCATGCAGTCAAATATCGACTGCAGGAAGTTTTCCAGATAATGCGGCTGCTGGAACACCGCGACTTTTTTGCGCAGACCCGCTGTGCCCGATTTCTGGTCGAGGTAGGGTTTGGTTGATATTTCGCGAACAGGCATCGTGAGCGTCGTCGGTTTGTTGATGGCGAGGCCCTATCTTATAGTCCCCGCCATGCAAGCCACTACGCACCTATGCCCCTGCTGCGGAAAACCGCGACGTATCGCCCATCTGATGGAGCTTTACGAGCGGAACTACCGCAGCTTGCGTCGTCTGCTGCCGGATATGGATCAGATGTCCGCGCGCTCGTCGTCACGCAGTGCCAGCGATATGCCTTTGCACGTCGAGGTCATGAGCCGCGATCGCTACACGCTGACGCTGCACCTTACCTACGAATTCATCGACGATAACGGTCTGCGCAGGCAACCCGATCTTTGGGTGCGGCTCTATCACGATGCCGCCGTCGCAGAGGCCTTGCAATGCATGGAGCGCCCGCCGTGGCTGGCGGAAGAGGCAGGTGATGCCGCACATGCCTTTCTGAGTGCGCAG
>JBFJKG010000394.1:0-2652 GCA_041635075.1 Solimonas sp. | reverse complement strand
GCTAGGCTTGCTGCCGCGACCGCGCTGGGGTTGGCGCGACAGCCGCGTGCGTCGCATCATCAGCCTGATGCTGCCGGTGATGATTGGCTCCTCGGTGGCGCAGGTGAGCCTGCTGCTCGATTCTGCGCTGGCGTCGCTGCTCGGCAATGGTTCGGTCAGCTGGCTTTACTATGCTGATCGCCTGATGGAGTTCCCGCTGGGCATATTCAGCATTGCCATCGGCACGGTGATACTGCCGGCGCTGGCGACCCAGTTTGCGACCAAGTCCGAGGCGCAGTTCTCGGACACACTGGATTGGGGCCTGCGCACCATGTTGATCATTGGTGTCCCCGCAGCCCTGGGTCTGGTGTTGTTTGCGGGGCCTTTGGTCGCAACGCTGTTTGGACACGGTCAGTTCGGCGCCGACGACGTGCGGATGACCACCTACGCGCTGTGGGCCTACGGCTTCGGGTTCCTCGGGTTCTCGTTGGTCAAGGTGCTGGTGCCGGGATTCTTCGCGCGCCAGGAAACGCGGGTGCCGATGCGCTACGCCATCATTTCGCTGTGCTGTGGCATGACGCTGAGCCTGAGCTTCTTTGCCTTGGCGCAACTGACTGAGTTTCGGGCCCCTCATGCGGGCCTCGCGGCCGCGACTTCCACCTCAGCCTGGATCAATGCCCTGCTGCTGCTCAGGCGGCTGCGGCGGGACGGCATCTACTCGCCGGGAGCCGGGTGGCTGGGCTTCGGTTTGCGCCTGGCAGCGGCGAGTGCCGTGCTGGTGGCTGCCATCGTGTGGCTGGCAGGTCCGCTGGAGACCTGGCTGGCTGCACCGGCGCTGGCCCGCGGTCTGCGCGTGGTAGGCATCGTCTGCGGCGCCGGCGCCGCGTATTTCGCTACGCTGTGGCTCATGGGCATGCGCCCACGTCATTTCCGGAGACAGTAATGCGCCTCGTGCGTGGTCTGCATAACGCCCATCCTGAGCCACACGGCGCGGTGGTAACGATCGGCAACTTTGATGGTCTGCATCGCGGCCATCAGGCGCTGATCAGCCGGGCGCTGGAACAGGCGCAGATGCTGGGTGCCGACACGGTGATGCTCAGCTTCGAGCCGACGTCCCGCGAGTTCTTCTGCCCCGAGCAGGCGCCGGGTCGTGTCGACACCCTGCGCGGCAAGCTGTACCAGCTGGCGGCGCTGGGCGTCGACCGGCTGGTGCTGCAACGCTTCGATCGGCGCTTTGCGGAGTGGGAGGCTGATGACTTCGTGCGCGACGGCCTGATTGGGCATCTGGGCATGCGCGGGCTCGTGGTCGGCGACGATTTCCGCTTTGGTGCGCAGCGCGCTGGCGATCTCGATCTGCTGCACGACTTGGGCGATACCTACGGATTCTTTGTCGAAAGCGTGCCTGCAGTGGCTGTGGATGAACTGCGTTGCAGTTCGACAGCGCTGCGGGCGGCACTGGCCGAGCCCGATCTGGGTCAGGTAAGAACACTGCTGGGAAGGCCATACCAGCTGGTGGGGCGCGTACGCCGTGGGCTGCAACTGGGGCGCAAGCTGGGTATGCCGACTGCCAATATCGTCTTGCGCCATCCACCGGCGCTGCGGCTCGGCGTCTACGCCGTGACTGCGCGGCTGCGGAAGGAGCGGCTTAAACCGGCATGGCAGGGCGTGGCCAATGTCGGCATGCGGCCGACGCTGGGTCTGCGCCAAATCCTGCTCGAAACCCATTTGTTTGATGATGCGCCCGACCTCTACGGCGCCGAGTTGGTCGTTGAATTTCAGGCATTCCTGCGCCCGGAACAGCGCTTTGACTCGGTTGACGCCCTGGCGGCTCAGATGCAGCGGGACAAGCAGGCAGCGTTGGCCTTTTTCCGCAGCGCAACAGATAATTAGCGACTCCTTTTCAATCACCTGCGAGTCGCCCTTCGATTGCGATCTGCGGGTCGCACAGTCGACGTTAACGTGACCGATCAGCCTGATTACAAGCGTACTCTCAACTTGCCTGACACCGCATTTGCGATGCAGGCGAATCTGTCCAAGCGCGAGCCCGACATGCTCGCGCGCTGGGAGCAGGAGGATCTGTACGCCGCGGTGCAGGCGGCGACTCAGGGCAAGCCCGCATTCTGGTTCGTTGACGGGCCGCCCTACGCCAATGGCGACATTCACATCGGCCACGCCGTCAACAAAGTGCTCAAGGACATCGTCGTCAAGGCGGCGCGACTGGACGGCTACCATGCGCCGTTTGTGCCCGGCTGGGATTGTCATGGCCTGCCGATCGAGCTCCAGGTCGAGAAAAAGTACGGCAAGGTCGGCGACAAGCTTGATGCGCCGGCCTTTCGCGCCAAGTGCCGCGAATACGCGGGGGAGCAGATCGCGCGTCAGCGTGAGGACTTCAAACGACTGGGCGTGCTGGCGGACTGGGAGCGCCCCTATCTGACCATGCAGCCGGCCTTCGAGGCCGAACAGCTGCGGGTGCTCTCACGAATCGTCGAGAACGGACATCTGGTGCGTGGCTTCAAGCCGGTCCACTGGTGTCTTGACTGCGGCTCGTCGCTGGCAGAGGCGGAAGTTGAGTACGAGGACAAACAGTCGAGCGCGATCGATGTCGCGTTTGTAGCGAGTGATGCCACTGACGTGCTGCGCCGGTTCGGATTGCCGCCGACTGCGGAGCCCGCT
>JBFJKG010000393.1:0-2655 GCA_041635075.1 Solimonas sp. | reverse complement strand
GGCGCGCCGGTGCGACGGATGGCCGGCATCTGTCGTGAATCCGGGTCCACAAACAGCGCGACTTCGATACCGGCCTTCGCCAGTCGCTTGCAGGCACGGCTGACCGCTTCGACATGGCCAGCGACATCGAGGCCACCTTCGGTCGTGACCTCTTGTCGACGCTCGGGAACCAGGCAGGCAAAGCGCGGCCGCACCCGGCATGCGAAAGCCACCATCTCCTCTGTCACCGCCATTTCCAGATTGATCGGCACGGGGCAACGTGCCTTCAGCCGGCGCACGTCGTGCTCCTGTATGTGGCGGCGATCCTCGCGCAGGTGAATCGTGATGCTATGCGCACCTGTGGCGGCGGCGACCAGGCCGGCCTCTACCGGGTCCGGGTACTCGGTGCCTCGCGCCTGCCGCACGGTGGCGACATGATCGACATTGACGCCGAGCCTCAGCTCGGGCATCGACGGGGGACTGGCAGTGCGCATCGTGGGGCCTTGCAGTTGGGAGACGCGATGATAGCGCTACTCGGCGCCGTCAAAGCCGCGAACACTGCGCAGCAGCTTGGGCGTTTCCAGCTCACGCCCTCCCAACTGACGTCGCAATGCCGCCTGCAACAGCCGTCGAGCGTCGCTCAGCTCCGCGACGGTTTCAAAACTGCCATCCCGCAGGGCAATCAGACTGCTGCCGGCATAACCGGTCTGGTCGGGCTGCGGCCCCTCGTCCCAGTCATAGCGGTAGCGCGCATCGGCTTGCAGCCATGAGGGAAGCTGCAAGCCATACCCGACCTCGGCCAGCAGATGTTTCTCGAATAGCCGCAAGGCCGTCAGTGCCTCGATCTCGGAAGCTGCCAGCGCCGGCATCAGGGCCGCATACAGCTCGAACAACGGCGCATGGGCATCGTGCCGATGCAACAGGTGGCTCAGCAGTTCGTTGATGTACCAACCATAGAAGACGCGCTCTCCGGCCAGGAACAGCGGCGAGCCTTGCGATTCCGCTGCCGTCAGTGTCGCCAGATCGCCGCGTCCGATCCAGGACAGCAGCAGCGGCGTGAAGACCTGAAGCACTCCACGCTGTCGCGACTTTGGATTGCGTGCGCCCTTCGCGACCAGCCCGACGCGACCGTGATCCCGGGAAAACGCCTCCAGCAGCAGACTGCTGTCGCCATAGGGTCGGCTGACCAGCAACCAGGCCGGCTGCAGGGACACCCGCACCGACATCAGTCCAGTGACAGGCCAAAGCGCTTCAGCGCCTTGGGATCATCGCTCCAGTTCTCGCGGACCTTGCACCAGAGCTGCAGAAACACCTTGCGCTTGAGCTCGCGCTCCAGGTCCCGACGCGCTGCGCTGCCTACCTGCTTGAGTTGCTCACCGTTCTCGCCGATCACGATTCGCTTCTGGTTGTCCCGTTCCACCCAGATCACCGCGGAGATTCGATCCATGGCCCCGTCATGTTCGAAGCTCTCGATCTCCACGGTCAGCGCGTAGGGCAGTTCCTGGTGCAGGCTGCGAATCAGCTTCTCGCGGATGATTTCCGCTGCCGTAAACCCGGGATCGTGGCCCACAATCATGTCCGGTGGATACAGCGCCGGACCCTCGGGCAATCGCGACAGGATTTCGGCGCTGAGCGCCTCGGTATTCAGCCGCTTCTGCGCCGACAACGGCATAACGAAGGTCCAGTCGTGCAAGGCGCCCAGCTTCTGCAACAGCGGCAGCAGCTTCTCCTTGTCGGCAAGCCGGTCGATCTTGTTGATGACCAGCGCCACCGGCGCAGACAAGGCACGCAAGCGTTCGAAAACCGCCTGATCCTCTTCGGTCCAGCGACCGGCCTCGATCACGAACAGCACCAGATCGACATCATGGATGGCGGCGGCTGCCGCCTCGTTCATGACCCGATTGAGTGCGCGCGTCTGTTGGCGGTGCAATCCCGGGGTATCCACAAACACGATCTGCCCATCTTCAGCGTGCAGCACGCCCTGAATCCGGTGACGAGTCGTCTGCGGCTTGTGGGAGACAATGCTGACCTTGCGGCCTACCAGCGCATTCAGTAGCGACGACTTGCCGACATTGGGACGACCGGCGATGGTGACGATCCCGCTACGCATGCTCGACTCTCAGTTGTTCCAACATGGTTTCAGCCGCCTGCTGCTCGGCATTGCGACGACTACTACCGACGGCTCGCGCGACCAGCTCGGCATCGGTGAGTCGACAACATACTTCAAAGCTGCGCCGGTGTGCCGGACCCGACTCGGCCGTCACCTCGTAGCAGGGTAAGGGACGGCCCCGGGCCTGCAGCCATTCCTGCAAGCGCGTTTTCGGGTCCTTCAGGGACTCGGCATCTGGCAGATCAGCCAGCAGCGGCCTGAACAGATGCAGACATACGTCACGCGCGGCGGAATACCCTCCATCCAGATACACCGCGCCCAGTATCGCCTCGAACGCATCCGCCAGAATCGAGTCGCGCCGGAAGCCACCGGACTTGAGCTCGCTCTCACCCAGCGTCAGTACCCCGCTGAGGTCAAGCTCGCGCGCAATTCGCGCCAGCGACTCTTCTCGGACGAGGCTGGCACGCAGCCTCGACAGCGCCCCCTCCTCCGCTCGCCCGCGAATCTCATAGAGTGCGGCTGCAATCACGAAATTCAGCAACGCGTCGCCCAGAAATTCCTGGCGC
>JBFJKG010000392.1:0-2658 GCA_041635075.1 Solimonas sp. | reverse complement strand
CAGGTCTTCGATACCACCGCCGGCCTGTATGGCGTATCGCTGGACTGGGAGCCGGCCAGCGGATGTGTGGTTTATGGTGGTTACCAGTACCGCGACGGTGACTTCATGGCGGTTGGCCCGGCACCGCCACAGGCGGTACTGGATGCGGCCCGCGCGGTGGCCGAGGATGACGTGTTCACTGGTGATCTGGTGCTGCGGCAGAAGGGTAGTGCGCAGATCGGCCACCTGGGTTTGAACTACGGCCTGACGCGTAAGCTCGCACTGGATGTGCAGGCCCAGTATGCCGACGGTGCTTCCGATTTTGTGCATTACCGGCGCTGGCAGACCTTGGCCAGCGTGCTGTGGCGATACTAGCTGAGCGAAGCGCGCTGGCGCGCGCTACTTGCAGCGGTTGCAGATCGTCGCCATCAGCTTGCCCGCGGCCAGCAGGTGCGGGCCGAGCACCGCCTTGCCGGTGACCAGAATCGCGCCCGAGATATCGCGGTCGGGGTCCGCCCAGCCGAGGATGTTCATGAAGCCGAGATGGCCGTACGCGCGGTGGGTCATGGGGCCGTACAGACCGGCGGGGGTGCCGCCCAGCATCATGCCCTCGCTGTAGCGCATAGGGAACATCAGCGTGCGGTCCAGCGTGATGCGGCCGGTGGGCTTGACTGCGCGCGCGACCGTTTCGGGCTTCATCAGTTGCTGCTTGCCGTAGCTGCCGTGATCCAGCAGCACCTGAAAGAAGCGCGAAAGCTCCTCGGCATTGGCATACAGATTGCCGGCGGGGATCACGGCATCGTAGAAGGCATCACTGTTGGAGGCCTCCACCACCTGCTTGACCGGCGCCATCAGCGCGCGTTCCAGCAGCTGGGCAACCGGAAATCGAACCGGCGTACCGGCCTGGTAGTTGAGCGCGACTTCGTCGCGCTGTGCCCGTGGCAGGCCGTAGGTGAAATGCGTGAGGCCCAGCGGCTTGCGAAAGCGGCTGTCCAGGTATTGCTGGATGGTCCCACCAGTGATGCGCTGCAGAAGCTCGGCGAGGATGAAGCCGCCGGTAATGGCGTGATAGGCCATCTGCCGGCTGTGGGTCGCGGGCGCGCGGCAGATGCGTGCGATGACGTCGTCCCAGTCGAGCAGCAACTCGGCCCGTCGCTGCTCCGGCGGCACGTCGATTGTCGGGAAACCACCGCGATGGGACAGAACCTGCGAAACCGTGATGTCGCGCTTGTGCTCGGCGGCAAAGGCCGGCAGGTAATGGCTTACCCGTTGGTCGAGGTCGATGCCGCCTTCCTCCGCCAGCTTGTGAATCAGGACTGCCGTCACAGCCTTGGAGGCCGAGAACAGGCAGATCGGCGTGTCGGTGGTCAGGCCGAGCCGAGGGCTGTCGGGTGCATCCTCGGGCCCATTGCCACGTGCGTGGCCTATGGCGCGATTGAGCACGATCTGGCCGTGTCGGCGCAGGCACAGACTGATACCCGGGTGCGCGCGGCTGCGATAGAGACGCTCCACGCCTGCCCAGATGTCGTTGATCGCCCGAGGCGACAGGCCGGAATCCGCGGCCCGGGACTCGCTCGCGGAGTCGATATGCGTGACGCGCTGCAGATCTGCAGGTACGCGAACCTTGTAGTTGCGCAGCCAGCCGGCCTGCTGCAGCTTGCGTATCACCATGAACTCCCCCAGCGATGTGTGCGGCGCTTGCGAGCGCCTGTTTTGATCAAGGCCGGCAGGGTAGCTAACCCGGACCTTCGGCGGAAGCATTAAGGCGCTTGCGCCGCAGGTGGCGCAGTATCGGCAGCGAGCTGTCCAGCAATAACTCCTGTATGCGCTCTACCGGAATCTCCGGATGGGACAGCCACCACAATGCGATGGCCTCGCCGGACGCCACCAGCGCATGTGCCAAGGGCTCTGCTTCGAGCCGGCCTTCTTCGGTTGGATTGCCGAGGGCCTCGGAGATGTTGACGCAGCCATTGGCAATCACGCGGTCGCGGAAGTAGCGCACGCGCTCGGCGCCGGGGCCGTCATGGCGCATGGCCTCCTGATACATCACCAGCCACAGGTCACGGTGGCGATTGATGAACGTCAGCAGGCCGATCGTGACCTTTTCTATACGTTCGACCGGGTCGGGCAACTGCATGATCAGGCCGAAACCGTCGATCATGCGGCGACCAGTGCGATCGATGATGGCCAGGTAAAGGCCTTCCTTGGACTGGAAGTAGCGATACAGCAGCGGCTTGCTGATGTCGGCCCGTTGCGCGATCTCATCCATCGACGCATTGTGGTAGCCGCGCAGCGCAAACACCTGCGCGCCCGCGGTCAGCATCTGCTCCATGCGCTCGATACGCGGCACCTTGCGCGTGCCCGCCTTGGCCCGAGGCTTGATGGCCGCTCTTCTTGAACTGCTGCTCTTGCCGCTGCTTTTCTTGATGGCTGCCATCGTCCTCATCCGGCGCCGGTTTGAGTCGATTATGGTATGCGCTTGCACCGCGGGCGAGGACAGGCGTCTCTGACCTTCAATGCTGCGCCTGTCGGTGAGCCTGCCGCTGGCGTCCGCGGCTGCGCAGCCAGTTGAGCATGGCAAAACTTGAGCCCGGAAACGCGCTGCCGAATTTCGCCATGAGGCCGCGCGAAAGGGGCAGGGTGATTTCCAGTGGGGCATGGGGCAGCGCCCGTTCGAAT
>JBFJKG010000391.1:0-2659 GCA_041635075.1 Solimonas sp. | reverse complement strand
CGATCTGCGGGCCGGCCTGACCAAGAATGGCGGCGATGCCGCGGCCTACGCCAAGGATCACGGCTGGGTTACGCATATCGAAACGCTGACCGACTTCCGTACCCGCATGTCCGAGATCGTCGGTCGGGACGAAGATCACGGTAGCTTCCGCCAGGTTCATTACCGCGATTACCTGCGCGCCACGCGCGCCGAGCATCTGGCCAAGACGCCGGTGGCACCGCATGACAAGGTGGCGCTGATCGTGGTGCAGGGCGAGATCGTCGATGGCCCCGGCGATGTAGGCCAGGCCGGCGGTGACGTCATCTCCGATCTGCTGGACGATGCACGCCGCGATGATGACGTGCATGCCGTCGTGCTGCGGGTGGATTCCCCTGGCGGCAGCGTCTGGGCCTCCGAGCAGATTCGTCGCGCGGTGCGCAATCTGAAGGCCGCAGGCAAACCGGTTGTCGCGTCGATGTCGACCGTTGCCGCCAGCGGTGGCTACTGGGTGTCGATGGACGCCGACCAGATCTGGGCGCATGACAGCACCATCACCGGATCGATTGGCATATTCGGCATGCTGCCGACGCTGGATCGCAGTCTGGCCAAGCTCGGCATCCATACCGATGGTGTGGGCACCACCAGCCTGTCAGGCGCATTCCGCATAGACCGGCCGCTGTCGCCGGAGATGGGCGCCATCATTCAGTCGCAGATCGAAAAGGGTTACCGCGACTTCATCCAGGGCGTGGCCGAAGGGCGCAAGCTGGAGGTGGAGAAGGTCGATCAGCTCGCACGCGGTCGCGTATGGAGTGGGGCAGACGCCAAGGAACGCGGTCTCGTCGATCACATCGGTGGCCTGAAGCAGGCGGCCGATGCCGCTGCCGAGCTCGCCGGTCTGCAGCCCGACGCCTACGAGCTGGATGAGCGGATGCCGGAGCGGGATTTCACCTCCCGGCTTCTCTCCCGGTTGTCGGGAAGCATCCATATAGAGTTGATTCCCGGCGCCACGAGCTGGCTACGGCAGCTGGGCGCGCGCACCGATATCGAGCGCATCCTCAGCCGCTTCAACGACCCCCGTGGCGTATACGCCCATTGCTTCTGCACGCCCAGCAGCGGGGGGCGTGAGCGCTGATGGCACGGGTACGCGTCGGCGACATCGACGTCCATTACCAAGAGGCGGGCTCCGGCCCGCCTCTTGTTTTGCTGCACGGGCTTGGCGGCTCCCTGACTGATTGGGAACACCAGGTCGACTTCTTCGCCCAGCGCTATCGCGTGATCATTCCTGATCTGCGTGGGTTTGGCGCCACCGGCCGCGGGCGCGGCCTGCCCAGCATCCCGCGTTTTGCCGCCGACGTCCGCGGGCTGATGACGGCACTTGAGCTGAAATGCTTCAGGCTGATCGGCCATTCCATGGGCGGAGCGGTGGCGCAACAGCTGGCGCTGGACTGGCCCTCTGCGGTCGAGCGCCTGGTGGTGGCCAACAGCGTGCCAACCTTCCAGCCGAAGGCGGCGCGGCATTATCTGGAGTTTGCCTACCGCTGGGTGGTGATGGGCCTGCTGGGCCCGGCGCGGCTGGCGCACATCGGCGCATGGCGCATGTTCCCGCAGCCTGAACAGGAGGCCGAGCGCGAAAAAAGCATTGCCCGTGGCGCGCGCAACACACGGGCGGCCTATCTGGGCACGCTGGCTGCCATGATTCGCTGGAACATCATTGACCGGCTGGGTGAGCTGGAAATGCCGGTGCTGGTCTTGGCTTCCGAGCATGACTACTTCGGACATGCCGAGACCGTGAAGTTTGCGCATGCGCTGCCGCGCGGACGCCTGCACGTGGTTCCGGGCGCGCACCACGGCTTGCCCGCCGAGCAACCGCACGTCTTCAACGCGCTGGTGCAGAAGTTTTTCGACGCCCCTATACCCGTGCGCCGCCATGAGGGGCCGGTGTGAACAGCGCACCGATCGGCGTGTTTGATTCCGGCGTCGGCGGCATCTCCGTCCTCAGGGAAATACACGCGCTACTGCCCAGCGAAGACCTGATCTATTACGCCGATAGTGGCCATTGCCCGTACGGTGGCAAGTCGCGCGAGGCGATTGTTGACCGCGCGCTGCACATCACCGACACCCTGTTGGCGCGCGGCGCCAAGCTGATCGTGGTGGCCTGCAACACCGCCACGATTGCCGCAGTTGAGCAACTGCGCGCGAGTTACCCGGTGCCGTTCGTGGGCATGGAGCCCGCCGTAAAGCCTGCCGTTGCTGCCAGCAAGACCGGCGTAGTGGGCGTATTGGCCACCGGCGCGGCACTCGCAGGTGAAAAGTTTCACAAGCTGCTGGCCGAACATGCCGCCGGGGTTCGGGTCATCACCCAGCCGTGCCCGGGTTGGGTAGAGCAGGTTGAGGCCGGCGATCTCAACGGCCCCGAGACCCGGCGGCTGGTAGAAACTCATACCGCAGCCTTGCGTGCCGCCGGCGCCGATGTGCTGGTGCTCGGTTGCACGCATTACCCGTTTCTGGCGCCGCTGATAGCCGAGGTCATGGGGCCCGGTGTGCAATTGATGGACACCGGTGCAGCGGTAGCGCGGCAGGTTCACCGCCTGCTGGAGCGCGATCAGCTATTGCGGCCCGAGGGTGAAGGCTGCATTTCCTGGCTCACCAGCGGCGACCCCGCCGGCTTTTCGGCGCGTTG
>JBFJKG010000390.1:0-2660 GCA_041635075.1 Solimonas sp. | reverse complement strand
CCGGAAATACGTTCAATGCCTCAGCCGTATAGAACGCACGCGCATGCAGCTTGCCTTCCGGACGCCCCAACGTGCTCGGATAGCGCACGAAGTCAACATCTGCCGGCTTGGTCTTGACCCACTTTTCCACGGTAGGGTCAAACGCGTAGCAGTGCGGGCAGCCGTACCAGAAGAACTCCGCCACCTCGATGCGTTTGGGATCGGCGGGCTTCTGTACCTCGCGCACCGTCTTGTACTGCTTGCCCGCTTGGAACTGGGCAGCGCCGTCCTGCGCAGAGCAGGCAAAAGTCAGCAGCGAAAGGGCGGCAACTGCGCCACGTAGCATTCTGCGCATCAGCATTCTCGGTTGGGAGCGGCCCGTGCTCAATGAAGGCCGTTCAGGTAAGAGGCCATGGCCTCAATCTCGGCATCGGTCAGCTTGGCTGCGACCTCGGCCATGATCTTGTAGTTCCCGTCAGGCAGCTCGGTCGCCGCCGCATCGCGGTAGGCGCGCAGGCGGTTGGCGTTATAGACCGCATGCTGGCCACCGACACGCGGATATGCGGCCGCCGGCACGCCGGCGCCGGTCGGACCATGGCAGGCCGCGCACGCCGGGAGCCCCTTGCTGCTATCGCCCGCTCGGTAGATCTTCTGGGCAGTTGCCACGACCGCAGGGCTGGCCACGCCGGGCGTTGCCGGCTGGACGGAAAAATACGCCGCCAGATCACGGAAGTCCTGCTCCGACAACGGCGCCACGGTAGCCGCCATCAGCGGATTCATGCGCGCGCCACTCTTGAACCGCTGCAGTTGCTCGTAGACATAGCGCGAGCCTTGGCCAGCCATCTTCGGCCACTCCGGGTTGCTGCTGTTGCCGCCAGGACCGTGGCAGGCAGCGCAGGTGGCCGCCTTGGTGGCTCCGGCTTCGGCAGACCCGTGCGTAAACGGATCCAGCTTGGTGTCATGGGCTGCGCCCTCGGCCCAGACGATGAACGGTGCACACAACGCGGCGGCGAGAAGAACACGCTTCATTGAAATCAGACTCCCAAAGGAAACATTCATCGATCCGCCGTCGCCCTAGGTCGGGCGTCCGCGGCATCGGACGCGATGCAGACGCACGATTTTACATGGCAACGCGCCGCAGTTCACCGGTTCATCCGGTAAGCTCAGTAAATCCTTCTGATTTGATCATGTCCAAACCGTCCAAACCCCACCCGTTTACCAGCGCCCAGTTCCTGCTGTCCTGCGCCCAGCTCCACCAGCTGCCCGCAGACTCGCTGCCGGAGGTGGTGATGGCTGGCCGCTCCAACGCCGGCAAGTCCCGGGCGCTGAACGCGCTCTGCGGACAGAACACGCTGGCCCGGGTCAGCAAGACGCCTGGCCGCACCCAGCTGATCAATCTGTTCGGTGTGCCCGGCGGCCGCCTCGCGGATTTGCCCGGCTACGGGTACGCTGCCGTTGCGCGCCCCATCCGCGAAGGCTGGGGGCGTCTGATTGCCGGCTACCTCGACGAACGCCAGAATCTGAGGGGAATCGCCCTGATCATGGATATCCGCCACCCCTTGACCGACTTCGATCAGCAGATGTTGAACTGGGCCGAGCACCGCCACCTGCCGTGTCACGCCCTGCTGACCAAGGCTGACAAGCTTGGCTATGGCGCGGCCCAGCGCACCTTGCTGCAGGTGCGCAAGGCGCTCGCTGATCGTCCGCAGGTCACGGTGCAGACGTTCTCGGCACAGAGCGGCCTGGGGCTTAGCGAGGCTCGCCACCATCTTCTGTCTTTTATCAAGGGCACACCCGCCGGTGCCACCTCAGGAGCGTGATTGATGAGCCGTGTGCCTCCCTCCTTGGCGCATCCCTTGATCCGCATCATTGGTCGGCGCCGCCTGCGTAGCTGGAGCCTGTGGGCGCTGTTTACGCTGTGCACCACCGGCCTGATGTGGATCGGCATGCAGTACATACTCGGGCCGCAGCTCTCGAAAGTGTTGGAGCTGAAACCCGACGTCCCGGCACAGAAGCTGCCGCTGCTGCTATTGGCGACCACCCTGGGCCTGAGCGTGGCCTGGATTCTGCTGGCCGGCGTGTTCTGGCGACTGACAACCAGCGACCCGCGGCCCATCATCAGCGCTCACCTGCGGAAGCGTCGCGGGTGGCGACTGGCGCAGGTCCGCGAGGCCAGTGAGCGCCTGCGTCAATTGACGGAGCAGCACGAGCGCCGAGCGGGGCAGCTCAATGCCGCGCTGCAGGTCAACCGCGGCTTCCGCGAGAAACTCGGGAAGGTGGACTCCGAGCAGCAGTCGATACTGCGCAGCCGCGAGGCATTGCTAAGCCTGACTCAGGACGCAATGCTGCTGACCGACGCAGACAGCAAAGTCCTGGCCTTGAGCCCGGCGGCCTGCACGCTGTTGCGCGCACCGCGCGAAAGTCTGATCGGCCGCAAATTCGACGATGTGACCCCCCTGTTCGAGGACGCAGGCACCGGCGGCAAGAAGGAGCCCGTACGCAACCTGATCCAGCGCAGCCTGGAGAGCAGTACGGCGATCCCCCAGCTGCACGCAGCCCAGTTGATCGCGCCACAGCAGTCGCCGGTTCGGGTGATGGTGACATCCGCTGCCATCCTCGACGCAGCGGGCAAGGCCATCGGCGCAATGGTGCGCATCAATCATGTGGACGGGTTCAAGGTT
>JBFJKG010000389.1:0-2668 GCA_041635075.1 Solimonas sp. | reverse complement strand
GTCTTCCTGCAGCGCCGCGCGGACGATGTCCTCGACCGAGCGGTTATGCCCCAGGTGGATAACCTCGGCACCCGAGCCCTGAATCATCCGGCGCATCACATTGATGGCAGCATCGTGGCCGTCGAACAGGCTGGCAGCGGTGACGAACCGCAACGGGGTGACCTCGGAGCTGGCGGCGCTGGTTGCGGTGGCGGAGGAGTGGTTCATGGCGGGACTGTCGACGTGGACTTTAACTGATGGACCTTACGACACAGGCACCGTAGCCACCATGACCCAAACTGCCTCGTGTCGTGACGGAAAATGCAATAAACGGAGCATAATGGTGGCTTAATGCAGTAAACCAGATAGATATAGAGGCGAGGTGGGTGTGGCGGAAAAGGGGACAATTGCGGCCGCCTTCGTGCGACAGGCATTGGAAGCGCTGACCCGGAAAGGGTTGGACCCGTTGCCGTCGCTGGCCCATGCCGGCATCCGGCCGGAGACGGCGATGGCCGAGTCGGCCCGCGTGTCGCCCGAAAGCTTTGGTGCCCTGTGGTTGCATATCGCACAAACCCTGGACGACGAACTGTTCGGTCTGGACACGCGGCCAATGAAGGTTGGCAGTTTCGCAACCCTATGCCACCTGACGTTGCACACCCAGAATTTGCGCGAGGCGTTGATTCGCGGCGCGCGCCTGATCAATCTGCTGATTGACGACACGCGGGTCGAACTCGAGTTCGGCGAGACCCGAGCCGCCATCCGATTGATCGACGTGGGTAGCCTGCCGGAGCAGCAGCGGGTGTTTGCCCATGAAACCTTGTTCGTCATGCTTCACGGCTTGATGTGTTGGCTGGTGCGGCGGCGCATCGTTATTGCTACCGCGAATCTGGCCTACTCGCGGCCAAGTTGGTCGCGTGAGTATCGTCACATCATCGGTGACCGCGTGCTGTTTGATCGACCGATCACCGAGTTTCACTTCAGTGCCATGGACTTGAGTGCCCCGGTCGTGCAATCCGAGCGCAGCGTGCGCGAATTCCTGCGGGATGCGCCGCGCAGCTTCATCGTCAAGTACAGAAATCCGCGCGCCGTATCGGTGCGGGTCCGTAGGCTGCTGCGCGAAACACCTCCCGAGGACTGGCCTTCGTTCGAGGTGCTTGCACAAGGGCTGGGCCTGCATCCGACCACCTTGCGTCGCCGGCTGGAGGATGAAGGGTCCTCCTATCGCCTGGAGAAGCAGGCGCGGCGCCGCGATCTGGCGCTGCAGTATCTGGCCGATCCCAGTCTGAGTGTGCTGGCCGTGGCTCAGGCGCTGGGTTTTGCCGAGGCCAGTGCGTTTCATCGGGCCTTTCAGCAATGGACCGGGCTGAGTCCCGGCCGGTACCGCCGCGGGTTGTCCCGTCACGGCGCAGCACTCTAGCTCCTGACGGCGGACCGGCAGCCAGCAGCCGATGGGCGGGCACCCAATCACTGCCGTGATGGCCAGAATAGGGCTGAAATCTGACGGCAGCCGCGCCGCCAACGGGAGGATCAAGGTGCACGAATCGCAGCGGTTCCAGCTCCCGGCCTTGGTGGAGTTGCGCATTCGCATCCTCAAGGTGATGGGATGGGTGCTGGGGGCGCTGGTGTTATCCGGCCTCGCTTTCAGAATGGCAATGGCACCGCTGAAGCCCCTGGTGATCGTACTGGCTATCGTGTTGGCGCTGTCGCTGTTTGCGTTGCCCTTGTTTGGCAGTGCCCAGCGCTGGACGCCGAGATTGGGACGGGCGATCACGATGACGTTCATGCTGTTGATCGCGGGCACCGGCTACCTCGCCGGAGGTCTGGATGCGCCGGTACTGGTTCTACTTTCAACTTCTCCGTTGCTGGGGATGGTGATCGTGAATCGCAGGTTCGGGATCGTCGCCGCGGTGCTGGTCGTGCTCCTGCTGTGCGGCCTGCTGGCGCTGCATCGTGCTGGCTGGATGCCCGCAACCGAGCTCAGCGCCGAAGCCATGCTCATCATGCGCGCCTTCATGATCATGATGGCAATGACGGTGGTGGTCGCAGTGGTTTTCATCTACGACCAGTACAGCCATGAGCTGATGCGTCGCTTCCAGCACGAATCATTGACCGATGCTCTGACCGACCTTCCGAATCGGCGTCATTTCGAGCAAGCCTTTGTACAGCTGGAACGCAAGGCTGCCGAGAGTCGATCGGAACTCTGGATTGCGCTGATTGACGTCGATCATTTCAAGGCCATCAATGATCGCAGCGGTCACGAAGGCGGCGATCGCTGCCTGCGCATGATCGCAGCCATCCTGCGTCAATCGATGATGCCGCTTGACGATGCCATCGTGGCGCGTCTATCGGGTGATGAATTCGTCGTCGCGGCGATTGCTGGGGGTGCGCATCTGCGTGCCTTGATGCATCGCGTAAATGCACGCCTTGCTGACCTCGACGAAGGGGTCCGGATGGCAGTCAGTGTCGGCATGTCGGGCGCACGGATCGCGGAGGCGCCGCGTCCCGAAGTGATGCGCAGGCTGCTGGCAAGGGCCGACGCTGCGCTCTACGAGGCCAAGCGGGGCGGGCGCGGCCGGGTGAATATGCTGGACGGACAAATGAGCCTCGACCATAGTCCGGCTGCTCGGCGGCGTGCCAACCGGCTACCGGTTGGTAGCTGCGAGGTTCGTCATGGGGCGGCCTCGGGCCC
>JBFJKG010000388.1:0-2678 GCA_041635075.1 Solimonas sp. | reverse complement strand
GGATACCGCGCGTGAAGTTCGACTGGATCAGATGATCCAGCAACGGGTAGTCGTCCAGTGCCCGGAAGCTGAGATCCTTGGCCGCGAGTCCGCCATTCCATTCGACCTCGAAGCTGCACGGCGACAGCACGCACCAACCATGCGCGTTGGCGATCGACAACGGCAGACAGCGATACGCGTGGCGGTCGGGGAAATCGTCCATCCACTGGCGCTGCGGACTGGCCGCCACCAGCGGCGGCGGCTCAGGCGTCAGCGGATAGGCCTTGAAGCTCGGTATCGTCATGGTGCAGCGTCCCATTCAAGTTCGCAGCGATCACGTCGCGCGATATCGCGTGTGTACCAGGCGGGCATCGTGTAGCGGACACCACCGCTGGCTGCGTGCACGCCGTGGCAATCGTCAACCCCGCCGGTGAAGGCCACCAGCATGCCTGCGCGCGGCTTGATCTGCACGCCGGAGCGCGGGAAATACAGCTCGCCCGCATCGAAGGCTTCGTTCAGGTAAATCACTGACGCATAGTCCCGGTGTGGTGTCTCGTTAGGTCGTCCATCCAGCTGTGCGTTGTCCGCATGCGGCGGCATCGCGATGCCCTCGGGCCAGCACACCAGCTGCACACCATCGGAATACAGCGGCGCAGGTTCCGCGTAATGCGCCCTGATGCTGGCGATCGTGCGCACCCGCGTCCGGTGCATCAGGGCGCGTACCTCGGCCTCTTCCGGCGGCAGAGCGCTGACCCAGACAAACCGATAGTCCCAATAGGGATCACCGGCGGGATTGCGAAACAGGCGATTGCCCGCCGCCAGACGCTGGAAGCACGCCACCGCCGCCCGGCATTCGGCCTGCGTCAGGAAATCAGGCTGTATCAGCACGTTTGATGCGTTCATCGAGACGGCACTACCGGGGATGGACCCCACGATGATGCCAGATCGCCCCACACGCACGGAAAGCATCGGGCGGGACAGGCATCAGCGTGCGCCGTCCTTTGCCCTCACCCGCTGCTTGCCGCAGAATTTGCCGGGAGCAAAGCGCAGGGAGCACTTTGGCGGATATGGCGAAGCTATCGATTAAATCCGGGAAAGGCGCATGGCCGTTGGATCAGCAGCCGCTGACCATCGGGCGCAGACCGGATAATCCCATCGTCATCAGCGACAGCTTCGCCTCGGGGCGACACGCGATGATCGGTTGGGACGGCACGCAGTACTACGTGGAAGACCTCAAGAGCAGCAACGGCACGCTGCTCAATGATCAGCCGGTGACGCGCGCCACGCTGCGCGGCGGCGATGTCATTCGCATCGGCACCCACGAACTGCTGTTTGACGACGAGGCTCCGGAGCTGGCCACGCAGGTGCTGTCACGCCCGCTACGCCCCGAACCGCCGGCAGCCTCGGCGCCGCGCGCCACACCAGGGCCGGCGGACAGCTTACCGCCGTTGAGCCCCGCAGCCGCGGCACCGGCAGCACCGGCGGCACCGCCCGCGAACCCTGATACACCAAGCTCGCTATTGGACGAACTGGTCGGCTCCATCCGGTCTCACCGCGACCGCGAGTTGCAGGAGCGGCAGGCCGCCGAGGCCCGCGTCCGCGCCGAATGGGACAAAACCCTGGCGCTGGCAGATGAACTGCGAACAAAGACAGCCGGCGATGCCAGGGTCAGGCGCTTCATCGTCGACCGACGCGCTCAGGATGTGATGATTCAGCTGCATCGGGGCGACGCGGCGCCGATGCTGTTCATCACCGTGTCACTACATCATCCCGATCACACCGCCAGTGCGCTCCAGGGTATCTGGCTGCGCCGCACCGGAGAACCGGATCGCTGCCTGGAAAGTGCTCAGCGCGTCGGTGCCGAGCTGATTCGCGATCTGGCGTTCCTGCTGGCCTGATCGCCTCCCGACCAGAGAATTGGACTCTCCGGTGCTGGCAGCCTAGGCTTGAGCCGTCCATGCATTCGGGCACTTACGAACAACGGGGGCAAAATGAAGAAGACTGGATTGGCTTTTGCGTTAGCGCTGGCACTGCTATCGACCACCACTACCGCAAGCGCATTGCGAGTTCCCAGCTTCGGCTGCCAACAAGTTTCAGTCGAGAACGCAAAGGTAACAAAGCGCGGATATCGTGGCCCATACGCCGTCCTAGAAAGGATGTATCAGCTGTTCTTCGGCTGCAGCAAGAACGACGAATGAGCCGGCATGTACCGGGCGCTCAACAACGAGTGCCCGGTACAGCCTGCGTTCTAGCTGGAGCGGCGCGCCATGAACGCGATGCGCTCAAACAGATGTACGTCCTGTTCGTTCTTCAGCAGCGCACCATAGAGCGGCGGCAGACTCTTCTTGGTCCCCGCCTCGCGCAACACCGCCGGGTCGATATCCTCGGCCAGCAACAGCTTCAGCCAGTCCAGCAGCTCGGAAGTTGAAGGCTTCTTCTTCAGGCCCGGCAGGTCACGCAGGCCAAAGAACACCTCCATCGCCTCCTTCAGCAGATTCTTCTTCAGGTCCGGAAAATGGACGTCGACGATCTTCTGCATCGTTTCCTTGTCGGGGAAACGGATGTAGTGGAAGAAGCAGCGGCGCAGGAACGCGTCCGGCAACTCTTTCTCGTTGTTGGACGTGATCAGGATGATCGGGCGATGACGCGCCTTGACCGTCTCTCGCGTCTCGTAGACGTAGAACTCCATCTGATCGAGT
>JBFJKG010000387.1:0-2685 GCA_041635075.1 Solimonas sp. | reverse complement strand
TGACAAATCCGATGCCCGCGTTGGCGAAGTAGGTCAGATCATCTTCCTGCGGGAAGACGTCGTTGTAGTTGCCACCGACGCCGATCAGCACGAAGGGCGTGAAGCCGACGCGATCACCGAAGGCGTAGAACAGATCCAGGTTCAGGCCGTAGCGGTAGAAGTCGGTGCGCAGCGTGGTGTCCGTTTCAAAGGTTTCGCTGAAGCCCTGAACTTCAAAGCCCCAGTTGTCGGCACTCTGCCAGCCGTAGAGCACGCTGAAGCCGGCGCCGTAGTCGATGTTGGCGCCGCTGAGCTCGCTGCGGCCGCTGTCGGCATCGGTGCCGGTGCCCATGATGGCGAGGTAATGCTTGGGCTCTGACACCGGCTCGGTGGGTTCGGTAGCGGCAGCGTCCATGGAACTGGTGCTGCTGCCGTAATCGTCGGCCGGCGCCGCATAGGTCTCGACCGGGGCGCTGGCGCCATAGTCGTAGCCGCTGCTCTCTTCCGCGGCAGCAGCTTCAGCCGGCGCGCTTTCCCCGTAGCTATAGCTTTCGTCCACCGGGGTGGCCTCGGCTGCGGTGTCGGCGGCAGGGGAGGATTCGTCGGACGCGCTGCCGCTGTAGTTGTAGCTTTCCTCTGCAGGTGCCTCGCCGACGGCCTCCATCGAGGTGTCTTCAAATGCCTGGGCATCCTCTTGGGCGTTGGCCAGGCCGATGCACAGCAGGGCGGCGATGCCAAGCGTGCCGATTGTTTGTTTCATGGGGGCTCCTTATGCGTTATTGCCGGGGGTGAAAGTCCGGGTGATTTTCCCGGATTGTAATTAAGTTCCGCGAATGTTAACGGACACAGGCGATCTGCGCCCAAATTCAGCTGAAAAGTCCTACAAGCGTCTTCCGCAAACCCTGAAAACGCACCAAATCGGCGCACAAAAAACAGGGCCGTTGCCACCGGATGTGGTGGCGACGGCCCTTGATTGTTTCGCCGTTTGATCGATCAGAACTGATATTTCAGGAAGGCCTGCGCCAAATCACGATCCGCGTAGAGATTGTTGTCGCCACCGCCAAAGAACCAGGCGTAGCCCAAGGTCAACGAAAGTGCCGACTTGTAGCGGGTCTCGATATTCAGCAAGGCCTGCTTGCGTCCCTTGACGAAGTTTTCCGCGGGCCCGGGGCCGGTGCCGTTGACGTCATGCGCCCAGACGATGAACGGTTGCACGCTGATGCCCGGCAGGATGCTCTCATACTTGACGATGCTGATCAGGCGATAGCCCCAGGAGAACTTGTCGACAAAATCGTCGAGATTGGCCTGATGCGGATTGAAGCGGGTGCCGTCCGGACCCACCACACAGGTGACGTTGGTGGGGGCGCAGGCCTGCTGCGAGCCGTCAGCACCGCTGCCGTCCGCACCGGCGCTGGCGTGGGTGAACACGCCAGGAGCATCAATCTGCAGTTCATCCAGCGCGGGCAGGTCCGGAATCCAGACGCCGCCCAGCTCGCCCACGAACTGGATCTGGTCGGCGCCGAACGGGTTATCGGTGGCGCCAAAGACCTGGGTAAAGCCCAGATTGAACTGGTAGGTGTCGAACTCTTCGTAGCCACGGATGTAGCTGTTGGGAGGATTCTCGCCCAGCACGCCACCGCGGTAGGGAATCACAAAGTTCGGAAACGCGCGTGCCGAACCTGGTGCATGGCCCAGCAGGATGTTGATGGTGTCGTTGAAGTCACCCCCGAAATCGCTGGAGCCATACAGCACCCGGTTGCCGTTCTCGTCGAAGCCGATGCCGGTGGTGCTGCCGGCGCAGTTGAGATTCGGATCATGGCAGCGCGTCAAAGTCGGACCGGCAGCGGCAAACGACAGATCGGCTATCGAGACCTGCAGCGGCTGGTTCGGGCGATAGGCGAGTTCGCCCTGAATGCCGTAGTCACCGACGCTGGTATTGAAGCTGACGCCGAACATCTTCAGGTTTTCCGGATACTCGAAGAAGATCTGGCCCGAATCCAGCGGCACCGCATCGCGCATCGTGGTGGCATTGGGGTCGCCACCGACCAGCAGGTTGCCCAGCGCACCGGCAATGGCGGCCGGGTTTGCGAGCAGGGCGGGGATCGTCGCGGGGCTGACGCCCAGTTCCAGCAGCAGCGGCACCAGATTCTGGGGGCTGCCGAGGTTGGCGCCGATCAGCGAAACGGTGTCCGCCTGCAACTGCGCACGTGCCATGTCATTGGTCAGTGCCGGGATATTCGGGCAGGCCGCGAGGAAGGTCGCGGTGTTGTAGGCGTCGATGCCGTAGTCGTTGCCCTCGCGTCGTGCGCAGGAGGCATCCGTCGAATTGAAGCTGACCAGCGGTAGCTTCGAGTGATAGTTCATGAAGTAGAAGCCGAACTCGGTGCCGGTGCCCAGTTCTTCGGCGTAGTACTTGAAGGCAATGCCGAACTGGCCACTGTTCTTGGCATCGCGATCCGGCAGGCGCTCGACCGTGCCGCTGATCGGTGTGATCAGCGTCAGCGGATTGTCGAGATAGCCCGTCTGCGTGGCGGCACTATCGCCGCGGAAAGCGCGATCCGGATCTTCGGCGGCGCTGCCAAAGCTGAGGTTCGGATTCTCACCGGCGTTGTAGGTGCCCAGGTCGACAAAGCTGAGGAAGCTGCCGGGAGCAGGTGCTTCCAGCGGCTTCCACTCGTACTGGTAGTAGGCCTCGATCGTGGCATT
>JBFJKG010000386.1:0-2704 GCA_041635075.1 Solimonas sp. | reverse complement strand
GCAGTTGCATGAACGCTTGGGCGGTGCGGCCCAGCGTATGCACCGCGGTACGGGCCAGCGCCCAAACTCGGTAGCAGTAACCGGACACGCTGCCACCATAGATAGCCTGATAGACGTTATAGGCAGCGGTCTTGTGCTCCAACTCCTCGACGAAGTGCCATAGCACCAGAGAGCTGACCGTGGGATCGGCGCCTTCAAACAGCACGCGGCGGTGCTTGATCAGCATGTGGCCCACGGCCAGCGCCATGGTCTCAAAGCCCGCCGCATAACCCAGATGGAACCGCAGATCGCGCTCGCGATTGAAGCGGGCGTAATCGGCTTCAAGCTGTTGTTCGTATCCACGCAGCGCCTCATAGCCCTGCTGTAACAGCAGATCATTGAAGCGGCGGTGCTGGCGAAAGTGGTTGGCCTCCTGGCCGATGTAGCCGCGCGCTTCTTCTGCCACGGCCGGGTCCTTGATCGACGGCAGCGCGGCGCGCACCGAGGCGATCAGATACGGCTCCAGATACGGCATCAGCAGTGAGCTAGCGTTGACCAGCTGGCTCCACTCCGGGCGCTGCGGGTGCCAATGCGCCTTTAGATCATCCGGGTACTCAAACTGCACGCGGCGCACAGTGAGCGGTGTGGTTTCCAGTTTCATACGCGGCCTCCTGAACAACGTACTGCGCTGTAGCGACGACGCTGGGACATCTGCCTTGTCTCCTGATGCTCAGGTTACGGCGCGTGCGCTGCAACAGCCCCTAGCGGAAGTCAGGTTTTCGCTAGCCGTAAAAGACGCCACCCCCCGCGCTGAAAGCGGCCTGTTCCCGGCGCAGGCATACCTTTTGGCAGGTGCGCGCGCGCAACTCCGGCGCTGGAATGCAACGGCGTCTGCACAAGGAGACACCGATGAACTCGCGCTATCAGGCTCTAATGATTGGCCACGGCGCGTCCGTGCTATTGGTCGGCATCTGCGTGGGCTACGTGCTTGCGTTCAATCTGCTGGGTGAGCTGCGTTTCTGGCCGATACCCGGTGCGTGGGACATCGCCATACCCGGCGAGCCAGCCCGCTGGCGCGCCGCGCATATCGGCGCGATTACCAATGCCCTGATGCTGATTGCAGTGGCGCTATGCCTGCCGGTGTTGAAGCTGAAGAGGAATGGCGAACGCTTCGTTGCCTGGGGCTTGATACTCAGCGTCTGGGGCAACATCGGATTCTTTCTGAGTTCGGCACTAGGGGCTTCAGGGCGCGCGCTGTCGGTGGGGGCCAATCGCTTCGGCAGCGGCGATGCGCTGAACAACTTCGGCTTTCTGATTGCCTACCCCGGCGCGTTCATCACTGTGGCGGTGTTGCTGCTCGTGATCCGTCGCGCGTTTGCCGCAGCGGCGCCTGCCCCCTGAAACCCCGCTACAGCCGGACGCCATTGCGTCCGGCTGTAGCGGGCGTGCCTACCACTGCGTGGGCTTGGGATTGCGCTCGTTGAAGTCGCGCTGATGCCAGTACGGGTAGATCGGCGTGCGCTGGCTGGCGGCGTCGAGTTTGGCGACCTGTTCCGCAGTGAGGTTCCAGCCAATGGCGCCAAGGTTCTGGCGTAGCTGTTCTTCATTGCGCGCGCCGACCACAATGTTGCTGACGCTGGGCCGCTGCAGCAGCCAGTTCAACGCCACCTGCGGCACGGTCTTGCCGGTTTCTTCGGCAATGGCGTCCAGTGCATCGACCACCTGGTACAGATATTCGTCTTCGACGATGGGGCCACCCACGTCACCACCCTGGGCGATGCGGCCGTCCTGTATCGCCTGACCTCGGCGAATCTTGCCGGTGAGGCGGCCCCAGCCCAGCGGGCTCCAGACCATGGTGCCGAGGCCCTGATCCAGGGCCAGCGGCATCAGCTCCCACTCGTATTCGCGGCTGATCAGCGAGTAATAGCCCTGATAGCTGACATAGCGCCCGAGGCCATAGCGTTCCGATGTCGCCAGCGCCTTCATCACGTGCCAGCCGGAGAAGTTGGACGCGCCGATGTAGCGAATCTTGCCGGCACGCACCAGATCGTCCAGCGCGCCGAGCACTTCTTCCATCGGCGTCAGGGCGTCGAAGGCATGCATGAAATACAGATCGATGTGGTCAGTGCCCAGACGCTTGAGGCTGGCCTCGCAGGCCTTGATCAGATGAAAGCGCGACGAACCCTTGTCGTTGACGCCCTTGCCCATCGTGAACGTGGCCTTGGTGGAAATCAGCGCCTGATCGCGGCGACCCTTCAGCGCCTGCCCCAGAATCTCTTCCGATGCGCCGGCAGAATAGATGTCCGCCGTATCGAAGAAGTTGAGGCCGGCTTCCAGGCAGATATCCACCAGGCGGGTGGCGTCCTGCACGTCGGTCGTGCCCCACTTGCTGAACATGCTGCCTTTGCCGCCAAAGGTGCCGGTGCCCAGGCTCAGCGCGGGCACCTTGAGGCCGGAGCGGCCGAGTTGTCGGTATTCCATGGATGACTCCTTATCGGGGGGATTTGGATCGGGACGGTTTGGGGCCGTTGAAGACCGCGTCCAGCAGGCCGGGAAAGCGCGCGTCGATATCCGCCTTGCGTGCGATGTTGATGACTTCAACGCCTTTCTTCTCGGAGCGGATCAGACCGGCGTCGCGCAGGATCTTGTGATGAAACGAGACCGTGGACGGCGGCAGGTCCTCACAGGCCTTGGCGCAGGACATGCCGTCGCACGCCAGCAGCTT
>JBFJKG010000385.1:0-2717 GCA_041635075.1 Solimonas sp. | reverse complement strand
CCGGCGCAGCTGGCGGCGGCGGAGACCGCAGTCGCCATCGACGAGATGAAGCTGGTACTGCACCGCAACTTCGACGTGCTGATGACCAAGATCCGCAACAAGCAGCCGCTGGACGATATCCCGCAGCGCCTGTTGTTCCGGCATCAGGCGTCACAGGTGGTGGAGCGCAGTGCGCGTCACGCGTATCAGCTGCTGTCTGCCTGCGGTGGCCGTGGCATCTTCACCGACTTCCCGCTGCACCGCTACATGCTCGACATCATGGCGGCACGTGGCCATTACGCAAACAACCCTGAGCAGTTCGGTCGCAACTTCGGCGGCGTGCTGCTGGGCCGCGAGAACACCGACTTCTTCATCTAATCCGGCATTGAGTTACCGCCCTCTCCCTCAAGCGGGGAGGGGGCATTTCATTTTTGGGGAAGACTTATGGGCGTAAACGAATCCAGGCAGTGGGATCAGGAATACGACGTTGTCGTCGTGGGTTCAGGCGGCGGCGGCATGACCGCTGCGCTGGTCGCCCAAGGGCATGGCCTCAAGGCGGTCGTGGTCGAGAAATCGGACAAGTACGGCGGCACCAGCGCGGTTTCCGGCGGCGGTATCTGGATACCCTGCAACGATGATATCGCCCGTACCGGTGGCAGCGACTCCTTCGATGAGGCGCTGACCTATCTCAAAGGTCTGATCGGCGACGAAGTGCCGCAGGAGCGGCTAGAGGCCTATCTGAGGAATGCGCCGGAGATGGTGCGGTACCTGCGCAAGACCTTCGATGTGCGTTACAGCAACGTGCCGAAGTACCCGGACTACTACCCCAATCACCCAGGCGGCAAGGAAGGCTGGCGCTCGATGCAGCCCGAAGCGTTTGACGCGGCGCTGCTGGGGGCGGAGTTCGACCATCAGCGCGAGTCCTTCAAGGGCACGCTGCTGATGGGCCGCATCGCCATGGATCAGGTCGAGGCGCACACGCTGTTCTCGCGCGGGCCCGGCTGGGTTTGGCTGACCATCAAGATGCTGCTGAAGTACTGGCTGGATTTCGGCTGGCGGCGCAAGACCCACCGCGATCGGCGGCAGGTGCTGGGTCAGGGCATGGTGGCCGCGTTGCGTTACGCGATGCTCAAGAACAATGTGCCGTTGCAGCTCAACACGGGCTTGGAGTCGCTGATTGAAGAGGGCGGTCGCGTCGCAGGTGTCTGTGTAAAGCAGAATGGCAGGACCCTGCGCTATCGCGCGCGGCGCGGCGTGGTGCTGGCCTGCGGCGGGTTTGAATCCAACCAGCAGATGCGTGAACAGTATCTGCAGGCACCGACGAAAGTGGAGTGGACGGCGGCACCGCCGATCAATCACGGCGATGGCATCCGTGCCGGCCAGGCGCTGGGCGCAGCCACACGGCACATGGATCTCACCTGGGGTTCGCCGACCGTGCGCAAGCCCGGTGCCGCCCAGCAGATCACGCTGTTTGTCGAACGCGGCATGCCGGGCTGCGTTGCGGTCAACCGCAAGGGTCAGCGCTTCGTCAACGAGGCGGCGGCGTATCCGGATTTTCGCAACGCCATGTACGCCGACGATGCCAAGGGCAATGGCACGGTGCCGTGCTGGCTCGTGTTCGATGCCACCTTCCGCTACAAGTATCCGATGGGCATTTTCCTGCCCGGGCAGATCGAGCCCGATTCCAAGTTGCCGAAGGATTGGCTGGACAATGTCTACTACCGTGCGGACAGCATCGACGCGCTGGCCGCGAAGATCGGCGTCGATGCACTGGGCCTGACGCAAACCATCGAGAAGATGAACGGCTACGCCAAGACGGGCGTGGATCTCGAGTTCCACAAGGGCGAAACCGCAATCGACCGCTACTATAGCGATCCCAGCGTGAAGCCGAATACCTGCCTCGGGCCGATCATCAAGCCGCCGTTCTATGCGGTGAAGATGGACGCAGGCGAGATTGGCACCAAGGGCGGGTTGCTGACCGATGAACACGCACGTGTGCTGCGCGAGGACGGCAGCGTGATTGCCGGGCTCTATGCGACGGGCAACACATCGGCCGCGGTCATGGGACCCACCTATGCCGGCGCCGGCTCTACGCTGGGTCCAGCGATGACCTTTGCGTATGTCGCGGTGCGGGACATGGCGGCTGCCAGCAGCGACAGCAAGCCGGTCAAGGCAGCGGCCTGAGCTGTGCTGTCGTGATCTGCACGGCAATGGGCCGTGCAGATCACCTGCCTGTAGCGCGACGAGTGTATTGACGGGTAGGCAGGGCTAGAATCCGCTCATTGCCCCGACCGGAGTCGCCCCCAATGCCTCTCTCCCAGCGAGTTCTGGTGCTGCTCCTTGCGTCCAGTGCGGCCGCCTGCGCTGGCGACTGGCAGGGTGAAGCCGGGCGCATCCTGCAGCAGGTGGTGCAGCAGCCGGGTACGCAAGCGGCGCTGAGCGACAGCGAAATCGTCAGCGGCCTGCGCGAGGCGCTGGCGCAGGGCACCACGCGCGCAATCAATCAACTGGGCACCAGCGACGGCTACTGGAAGAATGCAGCGGTGCGCGTGCCGTTGCCGGCGCCGCTGTCCGGGGCCGAGCAGACGCTGCGGCAATTCGGCATGGGCGCGCGCGTGGACGCGTTCCACCTCAGCTTGAATCGAGCAGCGGAGCGCGCCGTGCCGCAGGTGGCCGATATCTTCGGTGACGCCGTGCGCCAGATGAGTCTGCAGGACGCACGCAGCATCCTGGCGGGG
>JBFJKG010000384.1:0-2734 GCA_041635075.1 Solimonas sp. | reverse complement strand
TACTGGTGCGGGGTGGAGCAGTCTGGCAGCTCGTCGGGCTCATAACCCGAAGGTCGCAGGTTCAAATCCTGCCCCCGCTACCAATTGTTGGCTTGGAAAAGGCCCCCGTGAGGGCCTTTTTTATTGGTTTTTTTAGGGTGGCGGATGGCCGTACTGCGCGAACGCTTGGAGCGGTTGTTGGAGCCGGTGGTGGTAGCCCTCGGCTATGAACTCGTGTTGCTCGAATTCAGCCCCAGCACCAAGAACGCGTTGCTGCGCCTCTACATAGACGTGCCCGGTGGGGTCAAGGTTGAGCATTGCGAGCAGGTTAGCCGCGAAGTTGCGGCGTTGCTGGACGTTGAAGACCCGATCAGTAGCCACTACACACTGGAAGTTTCGTCGCCGGGCCTGGATCGACCCCTGGTCAAGCCGGCGCATTTTGAGCAGTTTATGAATTCTCAGGCTCGCGCCCAGCTGGTGGCGCCACTGAATGGGCGGCGGCGTTTCGTCGGCCTGATTCGGGGCGTCAACGAGCGTGCGGTCACGTTGGAGACCGCTGAGGGGATGGTCGAGTTGCCGTTGGCTGATATTGAACGAGCGCGTCTCGTGCCGGATTACGATCAGGAGTAGCAGGCGATGAATAAAAATATTCTCTTGATGGTTGACGTTGTCTCTAACGAGAAAGGCGTTGAACAAAGCCTGATCTTCGAGGCACTGGAAATGGCGCTGGCGTCAGCAGCCAAGGAGCAGTACGGCGACGAGGCGGACTTGCGCGTTGCCATCGATCGGGAAACCGGCGATTACGAGACCTTCCAGCGCTGGACGGTGCTGGAAGACGACAGCGAGGATTTTGAGTTCCCCGAGCGGCAGATAAAGCTCTCCTACGCCGTCAAGGAATTGCCCGGTGCGGTGCCAGGTGACGTCATTGAACGCGCCGTGGCGTCGGTTGATTTTGGCCGCATCGGCGCGCAGAAGGCCAAGCAGGTCATCGTGCAGAAGGTGCGCGAGGCTGAGCGCGCTCAGGTGGTTGAGGCCTACAGCGACCGTGTCGGCGATCTCATTTCCGGTCAGGTCAAGCGCTTGGAGCGTGGCAGTGTAATCGTTGACCTTGGCAACAATGCCGAGGCCATCGTTCTGCGCGACCAGCTGATTCCGCGCGAACCTATTCGCCCCGGCGATCGTATCCGCGGTTATCTCTATGAAGTCAGCCCTCAGGTTCGTGGCCCGCAGCTGTTCTTGTCGCGGACGTCACCGCAATACCTGATGGAGTTGTTCAAGCTCGAGGTTCCGGAAATATCCCAGGGCCTGATCGAACTCAAAGGTGCGGCACGTGATCCTGGTCTGCGCGCCAAGATTGCGGTGCAGGCGAAGGACAAGCGCATTGATCCGGTTGGCGCCTGCGTCGGTATGCGCGGTTCGCGCGTTCAAAGCGTATCGAACGAGCTGGCTGGCGAGCGCGTCGATATCGTCCCGTGGGATGAGAACATTGCTCAGTTTGTGATCAATGCAATGGCGCCGGCCGAGGTCGAGACCATTATTGTCGATGAAGAGTCGCACTCGATGACGATTGGTGTCGCCGAGGACAAGCTGGCGCAGGCAATTGGACGGGGTGGTCAGAACGTCCGGCTCGCGTCCGAGCTCACCGGGTGGACGCTGAATGTCATGACCGCCGCCGACGCGGAGTCGAAGAAGGAATTGGAGAACCAATCGGTTCTTCAGGTGTTCATGGACAATCTGGACGTCGACGCTGAAGTGGCCGGTGTTCTGGTGCAGGAGGGTTTCACGACACTTGAGGAAATCGCCTACGTTCCCACGCAAGAGTTGCTTGGAATCGAAGAGTTTGACGAGCAGATTGTTGAGGAACTGCGCACTCGCGCCCGTGACGTGTTGCTGACCAAGGCTATCGCAAAGGCTGAGCAACGCGCGCATGCTGCCCCCTCTGAAGATCTGCTCGCACTTGAGGGTATGGACGAGGATACGGCCTATCAGCTGGCGGAAGCGGGGATAGCCTCGCTTGAAGCTCTGGCCGACCTTGCCACCGACGAGCTACTGGAGACACTCCCGGAGTTCGGTGAGGAACGTGCCTCGCAGTTCATTATGGCCGCCCGCGCCAAGGCTTACGCCTGAAGTCGCTACGCAACGGCTAGATCGAGGAAGACGGATATCCATGGTAACGGTACAAGACTTTGCGAAGGAGTTGGGTCGCCCCGTCGATGAACTCCTGACGCAGTTCAAAGAAGCGGGTGTAGTGGTCAAGAATGCTCAGGCCGAGGTTTCCGCGGAAGATAAGGAATCGTTGCTGAGTTACTTGCAGCAGCACGCACGGGGCCCTGTCGCAGCCGAGCCGCGGCGTATCACGCTTAAGCGCAAGGAGACCACCGAGCTCCGCCTTGGAGGCAGCCGCGGCGCGCCCGCGAAAACCGTCAGCATCGAAGTTCGCAAGAAGCGGACCTATGTGAAGCGGGACGAACCGGAAGCGCTGGAAATTGACCCTGAGGCCCAGCGAGCGGCGGAAGAGCTGGCCGCACGCGTGGCGCAAGAGAAGGAAGCGGCCGCACGCGCAGTGGCCGAAGCCGAGGCAAAGCGACAGCAGGACGAGTTGGAGCGCAAGCAGCAGGCCGAGGAGTCGGCGCGCGCTCAGGCTGAGAGCGAAGCGGCGGCGAAGTTGGCGCGTGAAGAACATGAAGCGCGTCTCAAGGATGATCCGCTCTACAAGGCGAAATGGGATGCAGAACAGTCCCGCAATCGTGCAGCG
>JBFJKG010000383.1:0-2744 GCA_041635075.1 Solimonas sp. | reverse complement strand
GGCCATCGTGCCGAACACGGAGGCACCACCGCACATGTCGAACTTCATCTCGTCCATTTGCGCCGACGGCTTGATCGAGATGCCGCCCGAGTCAAAGGTCAGGCCCTTGCCAACCAATGCAATGGGCTTGTCGCCCTTGGCACCGTTCATGTACTCCATGATGATCAGCTTTGGTGGCTGGCTGGACCCCTTGGCCACTGAAAGCAGCGCGCCCATGCCCAGCCGCTCCATGTCGGCGCGCTCAAGAATCTTGGTCTTGATCGGGTAGGTCTGCGAGAGCTTGCGCGCCTGCTCGGCCAGATAGGTTGGCGTGCACAGATTGCCCGGAAGGTTACCGAGGTCTTTGGCCAAGGCCACACCCTTGGAAATGGCCAGTGCCTCTGCCAGGCCACGCTCGCCCGCAGGCAGGTCGGAGCGTCTTGGCACGTCGAAGGTGTAGCGTTCAAGCTTGTAGCTTGGCAGCTCCTCCCGCGCCTTCTCGCCGCGGCAGTCATCAAAGCGGTACCAGGTGTCCTCGGTGACCCGAGCGGCCTGCGCTACGTTCCACTGGAAGTCACGGCCTTTCAGCGTGATGTGTGTCAGATAGCTGACGGCGTCGATGGCGCCGGTCGTGCGCAGGGCGCGCGCAACCGCAGCCTGGGCCTTGCGGAACGCTGTTTCGTCAAAGCTGCGCTCCTTGCCGAGGCCGACCAGCAGTACGCGATCAGCGAAGGTGCCCGGAACGTTGTGCAGTACCAGCGTGCTGCCGAGCTTGCCATCCATATCGCCGCGACGCATGACGCTGGCGATGACCCCGTCGCTGGCTTTATCAATCGTTTCCGCGGCTTCAGTCGGGCTGCGGCGGTCATATATTCCGACGATGACGCAGGCGACGCGCTGTTTTTCCGGATTGCCACTTTTGACGAAATATTCCATGTTTTCCTCTATGGTTATGCAAGCGCTGGCGCTACGCGGATGGCGCTCTGAACGGGGTCGGGTGGCATGCACGCCCCCGGGGCGATGTCAGTCAAATACTGGTTTTACTGGGATGCGGCGCCCGATGGCGGTATTCTAGCCCGCGCCAGCCCCGGGTCCAAGGTTCGGGCCGGCATAAAAGGTGAAGATTTGACCTTTACGGCAGATATTTGAGCTGTGTCAAGCGGCAAACGCCTGCTGAATGGGCATAATAGGGGCCCCGCGAGCCTGGTAGCGCATGAATCAAGGAATTCTCCATCGTTATCTGTTTCGCGAAGCCGGCGCTGCCTGGCTTGCCGTTACCCTGATCCTGCTGGTCATCATGCTGTCGACACGCTTTGCCCGGTTTCTGGCGCAGGCGGCGGCGGGCGAACTGCCACGCGAACTGCTGTTCCAGGTTGCGGCCCTGTCCAGTCTTCAGTATCTGGTCATCCTGATTCCGGTGTCGTTGCTGCTGGCGATCATGCTGGCGCTGGGTCGCCTGTACAAGGACAGCGAAGTCGCAGCGATGACCGGCAGCGGAGTAGGCCTGTGGCGCCTGTACCAGCCCTTTCTAAGCCTCGGGGTCTGGCTGGCGTTGCTGACGGCGGCGCTGGCGTTCCAGGTCGGGCCGTGGGCGGGACGCACCGCCGACTACCTGGTCAAGAATGCGGCACGGTATATCCAGCTGAACCCCTTTGAGGAAGGACACTTCAAGGAAATTGGCGGCGGTCGCGCTGTGGTTTATACCGCTGCTGTAGACAGTGGCGGCCGAATGAGCACCGTGGTTGCCCAGTTGCAGGAGGCCTCGGGAACCAGCTTCGTGACCGCGCGCAGCGGTGAGCAGGCCGTTGACCCCACCAGCGGGGAACGCACCGTGGTGCTGCGGGATGGCTGGCGCTATCAGGGGGTTGCCGGCTCCGCGGCGTTTGACGTCACCCGCTTTGACACGCTGACCACCCATATCTCGCCGCCTGAATTCGTTTACTTCAACGGCAAGCGCAAGATACAACCGACCTTTGCGCTGCTGGCGTCGGATGATCCGCTGGATCGTGCTGAACTGCAGTGGCGCCTGTCGGCACCGATCTCGGTGCTGGTGCTGGCATTGCTGGCTGTGCCGCTGTCACATATTCGTCCGCGACAGGGACGCTACGGCAAGCTGGTGCTGGGGATCATCGCGTATCTGATCTACTCGCAGCTGATGGGTCTGGGTCAGGCATGGGTCGCCAAGGGCAAGGTGCCCGTCGGTGTGGGACTCTGGTGGGTCCATGCGCTGATGCTTGGCGCGGCCCTGTGGCTGGTCGCGATTCGCCAGAGTCTTTTCCGGTGGCGCCGCGCATGAACCTGATTACCCGGCATTTGATGGCGCATATCCTCGGCTTTACGGCGATCGTCGGATTTGCGCTGGTGGCCGTCTATACCTTCATCAGCTTCGTCGCGGAGATTGACGAGACCGGACAGGGGGGCTTCGGTGTGGCGCAGCTGTTGATGTACAGCCTGCTGATGCTGCCGGCCGGCTTGTACACGCTGATGCCGATCATTGCCCTCCTCGGCACGCTGATGGGCCTCGGCGCTTTGGCGGGGCAGAACGAAATCACAGCCATGCGAGCCGGCGGCGTGACACTGTTGCGTATAGGCGGTGCGGCATTGTTGTCGGGCGTGCTGCTCGGGGCGGTGGCGGTGGTGCTCGGCGACTGGTTGGCGCCTGCGGGCACCCAGGCAGCGCGCAGTTACAAAAGCGAGGCGCGCAGCGGCGAGTCGGCCGGTGTCGCAGCTCGCCCGGTGTGGCTGCGCGATGGCGAGCATGTACT
>JBFJKG010000382.1:0-2751 GCA_041635075.1 Solimonas sp. | reverse complement strand
GGCTGCACCGGTGATCTGGGCGGAGACAACTGCGCCACGCTATATGAGCGTCTGCTGCAATGGCCGACGATGACCTACGGGCTCGGGCTGTCCGCCTACTACGAGCAGGGCAATCTACTTGACGTCAGCGTGGCGCTGCCGCCGTTGCCGCTCTTGCCTGGTGGCGGACTGCCGTTGCCATTACCGCAGAATCCCGCCGGTGTGGACGGTGACCGCTTCTTCATAGAGGGCGGGGACTTTCGGCGCTACGGTTGGACGCTGGGTGGCACGCTGTTGCCGCCGTCGGCCGAGAACAGGATGACCTCGGTGAGGGCGGATGGTGGCGTGGACTACTACCGGTATGACCGCGACTCCGTGCGCATCGATCATGCGGTGACACGAGTCACGCTCACGTTCCGGCGCGGTGACTACAGTTTTCCGCTGCACTTGATGTATCGGACCAAGACTGAATTCGATGCCAACGTTGGTGACGACCTCGTTCTAGGTGTGGGCACACAGATTGATCTGAGCCAGTGGTGAAAGTGTCGGCATGAATCCGGCCGGTCGGGCACGGGGCCGCTTCAGGCCGTTGCCCAAGCTGCTATGACCAAACCCAGCAGCGTGACCAGAAAGCCTCCGGCGGTTCTGACCGCCAGAGCGCGGTTGCCCATGACCCAGGTGATCATGACCTTGAAGAACATGTTGGAGCTGATCGCCAGCGCCAGTGCGATCGTCACCTGTGAGGCTTGCAGCTGTCCGCCCAGAAACAGTTTCAAGGTGGAGAGGGAGAACGCATCCACGTCGGTGAGACCGATGATGGGGGCTGCGCCGTAGACCCCTAGGTGACCGGCGTGATCATGCAGCCATGCGGTAACGATGAGCGCGACGCCATAAATCAGACCAAAGCTCAATGCGGTCATCAGATCCAGCGGGTTGCCAATACCTAGCGTCTCTTCAGCGCGACCCTGCCTTGATCTCCACCACAGCCACAGCGGCACGATGCTGCCTAGAACCAGGGCAGTGGCGAGTGTTGGCAGCAGGGTGCGCATGACACCGGGAGCAACCACGGCGGCGATCACCGACAACCGCACGAGCAGTACCAGGTTGGCGGTCAGGATCACGATCAGCGAGGGCGTGGTATCCCGCGCGTCGGCGCGCACCCGGCGAGCGAACACCAGGGTGGTTGCGGTGCTGGACACCAGACCGCCCAGCACCCCGAGCAGCAGCGGCGCGCGCTGTGGTCCGGCGAGGCGCAGGGCCATGTAACCCGCCAGACCAACACCGGCGATCAGCACCACCATCAGCCAGATTTCGTAGGGATTCAGCACGCCGTAGGGGCCGTATCCGGCGTCCGGCAGAATCGGCAGCACCACAAACGTAATGGCGCCGAACTGCAGGAAGGAGATGATGTCCTGCCGCGACAGGTGGCGGCTGGCGTCATGCAGCTCGGTCTTGAAGTACAGCAGCGCCGTGGTTGTGAACGCCAGCGCAACCGTCAGCTGGGTGTGACCGTGCCAGAGCATGGCGCCATAGAGCGTGCACAACACCAGCGCGACGGTGGTCGTCGCGTCTGGCGCACCGTCGCCGTCGCCGGCATGCAGGTCTGCGCCGACCATTGTGATCACCAACCCGAGTACCGCTACCGGGAGCAGCCATGGCGCCTGCATTTGCTCTGCCAGCAAGGCACAGACGGTACCGATCAGGCTGGCAAGGGCGAAGGTCCGCATGCCGGCGTTGGTGCCGGGCCGGCGCTGGCGTTCCAGGCCCATGACCAAACCGATGCCGAGGCTGGTCATGAAGGCCGGCAGTGCACTCAGATCATCCATGATGGCTAGGGTACGGGATTGCAATATCACCGTCATCGAGCGGCTTCACGGTTCCGGTGGTGGCCTATAATTTCCACTTTGGATCAACACTCAGCGCCATGCCACAAGCCAAGCTTCGCCTCTACCGCGTCAGTTTCATGAATCAGGGTCAGGTCTATGAGGTGTACGCCCGTGAAGTCAGCCATGGCGGCATGCTCGGATTCGTGGAAGTCGGCAAGCTGGTATTTGGTGAGAAGACCACGGTGGTGGTGGATACCAGCGAAGAGAAGCTGAAGCAGGAATTCGGCAACGTCGAGCGCTTCTACGTGCCGGTACACGCGGTGATCCGGATCGATGAAGTCAGCAAGCAGGGTCCGGCGCGCATCGTGCCCGGCGGCGAAGGCGGCTCCAAGGTCACGCCATTTCCGGTCTACACCTTTGGTGGAGACACGCGGAAGTGATCCGCTTTGCCATCCTTGGCAGCGGTAGCAAAGGCAATTCCACGCTTATCGAGCACCGCGGCACGCGGTTGCTGGTGGATTGCGGCTTCAACGCACGCGAGGCGGTGACCCGCCTGGAGCGCCTGGGGGTGGAGCCCGAGTCCATCAGCGCGATACTGGTCACGCATGAGCATTCAGACCATCTCGGCGGCGTGGCACGCCTAGCGCGGCGGCTGAAAGCCCCGGTTTACATGACCCACGGCACCTACGCGGTATGGACGGATCGTGAGGTGCCGGCGGTGGTGCGCTTCAGTCCGCATCAGAGCTTTACCGTGGGTGAGCTGGAAGTGCAGCCCTACCCAGTGCCGCATGATGCGCGTGAGCCCTGTCAGTACGTGCTTTCGGCTGCGGGCAAGCGGGTGGGCATCCTCTCAGATGCGGGCCATGTCACGCCGCATATGCGCGCGGTGCTCGGCGGTTGCGACGCGCTGATGCTGGAATGCAACCATGATCCGGAGTTGTTGCGG
>JBFJKG010000381.1:0-2759 GCA_041635075.1 Solimonas sp. | reverse complement strand
CCGCAGGGCGCGATGATGGCGTGGGCACCTCCAGAGAGTACGGCACTGGTGAAGGCCAACCTGCACATCGTGCGTGACGCCGAGAGCCAGCTGCGGCATGCGCTTGAGCAGGCGCCGCAATCGAAGTCCCTGCAGCGGCAATTGCAGCGTATGCAGGGGCAGCGCCAGAGTCTGCACAAGCTGATGCGACAGGCGGACGCGCGTGCTGAAACACCGTCCACTGAAACGGGGGCGTGAAGCGCATGCTCACCGTGAGTCGAAACCTATTGGAGTCAATCATGTTGAAGGCATTTGTGACGGCAGCAGCGCTGATGACCTGCCTGCCGGTGTGGGCAGAGGGCACGGTCATCAACGAGCGGCGTCCGTTGAATGTAGACGCAAGGCTGGTGGTCAAGAATCTGGCTGGCCTGATTGAAGTGAAGTCCTGGAACCGCGCAGAGGTTCAGCTCAGCGGCCGCTTGGGTGACGATGTCGAGAAGCTGGAGATCAAGGGCGACGCCAAAGACCTGCTGATCGAGGTGCGCTATCCGCACAAGATGCGGGGAGGGGTTGACGACACCGATCTGCACCTGATGGTGCCTGCCGGGGTGAGCCTGGATCTGGAGGCAGTAAGCGCCGATCTGCGCGTCAGCGGTATCCGTGGTGACCTGAAGGCTGCCAGCGTCAGTGGTGATCTGCAGCTGGACGTTGGCTCCAGTCGCATCAATGCCAGCAGCGTCAGCGGTTCCGTCGATCTATTGGCGGCGGCCACTGATGTGCAGCTGACATCGGTGAGCGGTGATCTGCGGGCCAAGGGGCTGCGCGGCACGCTCAAGGCGGAAACGGTCTCGGGCGATGTGGATATTGCCGGCGGGCCATTCTCCAGCGTGAGCGCGGAGACCGTGTCCGGTGACGTGACGCTGGCGCTGAGCCTCGGTGAAGCTGCGGACCTTAGCGCGGAAACGCTTTCGGGCCATCTCAGTCTGCGCTTGCCGCAGGCCCCCGATGCAAGGCTGATCATGAAGACCTTCAGCGGTGACCTCAGCAACCGCTTTGATCGTTCAGGCGACGAAGACCGCCGCCGCTATGACCGCAAGCTGGGCAACGGCAAGGGGACCATCCGGCTCAACAGTTTCAGCGGCGATATCGAAGTCGGACCGGACAGGCCGCTGGGCAAGCGCTGAGTCCGCGACTGGAGGATCGTCCGCGGCGCGTCTAGTGCCTGAAGTGCCGGATGCCGGTGAATACCATCGCCATTCCGGCCTCGTCGGCAGCGGCTATGACTTCGGTGTCGCGCATGGACCCGCCGGGCTGAATCACCGCAGTGATGCCGGCCTTGGCAGCCGCATCGATGCCGTCGCGGAACGGGAAGAAGGCGTCGGAAGCCATGACCGAGCCCGGGACTTCCAGCTTTTCGTCAGCCGCCTTGATGCCGGCAATCTTTGCCGAGTAGACGCGGCTCATCTGTCCTGCACCGACGCCGATCGTCATCTGCTCACGCACATAGACGATGGCGTTGGACTTAACAAACTTGGCGACCTTCCAGGCAAATACCAGATCGCGCAACTCGGCTTCGGTGGGCGCACGGCGAGTCACGACCTTCAGCTGAGCCGGTTGCACCACAGCGGTGTCGACATCCTGCACCAGGAGTCCACCGGCGACGCGCTTGTAGTCCCAGGCAGACGCGCGTTGAGCGGGGAAGGCGCCACATTCCAGCAGCCGCACGTTCTGTTTGGCGGCTACTGCGGCACGGGCCTCTGCGCTGATGCTCGGCGCGATGATCACCTCGACGAACTGGCGCTCGACGATCAGCTTTGCAGTGTCGCCATCGAGTTCGCGATTGAAGGCGATGATGCCGCCAAAAGCGGAGGTGGGGTCGGTGCGGAAGGCTTCTTCATACGCCTCGCGGATCGTTGCCCGTACCGCTACACCGCAGGGGTTGGCATGCTTGACGATGACGCATGCCGTGTCGGCAAAGGACTTCACACATTCGAGCGCAGCATCGGCGTCGGCGATATTGTTGTATGACAGCTCTTTGCCTTGCAGCTGCCGGGCCGCGCTGATGGTGCCCGTCTCGGGCTGTGACTCTGCATAGAACGCGGCGCGCTGATGGGGGTTTTCCCCATAGCGCAGATCCTGCTGCTTGTTGAACTGCAAGCCAAACACGGAGGGAAACGTGGCGCGCGTGCCATCGTCGCCGAGGCTGGACAGGTATCCAGCTACCGCGGCGTCATAGCGCGAGGTGTGCGCGTAGACCTTCACCGCCAGACGGGTGCGTAGGGGCTGGGTAAGGCCTCCGTTGTCCATCTCGGCCAGTACGGCGGCGTAGTCCGAAGGGTCCGTCAGCACCGCCACCCAGGCGTGGTTCTTGGCGGCGGCGCGCAGCATGGCCGGGCCACCGATATCAATATTCTCTACGGCGTCTTCGCGCGTGCAGTCCGGATTGTCGATGGTCTGCTGGAACGGATACAGGTTGATGACCAGCAGGTCGATGGGCGCGATGCCGTGCGCCTGCATGACCGCGCCATCGATGTCCCGGCGACCCAGCAAACCGCCATGAATCTTCGGATGCAGCGTCTTGACGCGGCCGTCCATGATTTCCGGAAAGCCGGTGTGAGCGGAAACCTCGATGGCTTCAACGCCGGATTTGAGCAGCAATTGGTACGTGCCGCCGGTCGACAGCAATTCGACGCCCCGGCTACGCAGTTCGCGGGCGAACTCGACGATGCCGGATTTATCGGAAACAGACAGCAGGGCTCGACGCACTGGCGTCGTTTGGG
>JBFJKG010000380.1:0-2760 GCA_041635075.1 Solimonas sp. | reverse complement strand
TACGGCCGTATCTGCTCGGGATATGCCCGCACCCAGTCGGTGGATGCAATCGCCGGTCCGGTCATGCCGCCCAGACACTCCTGTACATAACTGCGCCGCGGCTTGTCCTGCGGATGCAGCAGATTCCAGCGCTCGGTCTCGCGACCATCGCGCGCCAGCTCGCTGAAACTGGGTACGCTCCAGACATCGCTGGTGACGCCCCATTCCTCCTTCAGCAGATCGGCCGCGGCGACGACCTCGCGCAGTATCGATCCGGAGCCCAGCAGCTGCACATGCGCCTTTGCCGCCTGATCTTCTGCGCGCAGCAGGTACATACCCTTGACGATGCTCGCCTCCACACCCGGCGGCATCGGCGGATGCGCGTAGTTCTCGTTGTAGACGGTGAGGTAGTAGTAGACGTCCTGATGCTCGACGTACATCTGCTTCATGCCGTGCTGGATGATGACGGCCAGCTCGTAGGCGTAGGCGGGATCGTAGCTGCGGCAGTTCGGCACCGTCGAGCTGATCAAGTGCGAATGGCCATCCTCGTGCTGCAGGCCTTCGCCGTTGAGCGTGGTGCGGCCTGCGGTGGCGCCCAGCAGGAACCCGCGTGCACGCATGTCGCCCGCGGCCCAGCATAGGTCGGCAATGCGCTGAAAGCCGAACATCGAGTAGAAGATGAAGAACGGCACCATCGGCGTGCCGTGATTGGCGTACGCGGTGGCGGCGGCTATCCATGACGACATGGAGCCGGCCTCGGTAATGCCCTCTTCAAGAATCTGGCCCTTGATGTCTTCCTTGTAGAACGCCAGCTGGTCGGCATCTTCGGGGTTGTACTTCTGACCCACCACCGAGTAAATGCCAAGGCTGCGGAACATGCCCTCCATGCCGAAGGTACGGGCTTCGTCCGGGACAATGGGCACGACCCGCTTGCCGATGCTCTTGTCGCGACACAGTGTCTGCAGCAACTGCACAAACGCCATCGTCGTGCTGATCTCGCGCTCACCTGAACCTGCGGTGACCTTCTCGAACGCTGAGAGCGCCGGCACCTCGAGCACTTCCTTGCTCGGCGTGCGCGCGGGCAGCGAGCCCCCCAGTTCTGCGCGCCGCGCCTTCAGATACTGGATCTCGGGGGAATCCTCGGCGGGTCGGTAGAACGGCAGGTTGGCGATCTGATCGTCCGAGATCGGAATCTGGAAGCGGTCGCGAAAGGCTTTCAGCGCGTTCTCGCCGATCTTCTTCTGCTGATGCGTCACGTTCTGGCCTTCGCCAGCCTCGCCCATGCCATAACCCTTGATGGTCTTGGCCAGGATCACCGTCGGCGAGCCCGTATGCTTCACCGCAGCGTCATAGGCGGCATAGATCTTATGCGGGTCGTGGCCTCCGCGATTCAGTGCCGCGATCTGCTCATCGCTCCATGCAGAAACCATGCGCTCAAGCTCGGGGTATTTCTTGAAGAAGTGTTCACGGGTGTACGCGCCACCCTTGGCCTTGTAGTTCTGGTATTCGCCGTCGACGGTTTCATTCATCGCCTGCAACAGTTTGCCGCTGGTGTCCTGCGCGAGCAGGGCATCCCACTGCGAACCCCAGATCACCTTCAACACCTTCCAGCCTGCACCACGAAACACACCTTCCAGTTCCTGGATGATCTTGCCATTGCCACGCACGGGCCCGTCCAGGCGTTGCAGATTGCAGTTGACGACGAAGATCAGGTTATCGAGCTTCTCGCGTTCGGCGATGTCGATCGCCCCCAGGGATTCGGGTTCGTCCATTTCGCCGTCGCCGCAGAAGCACCAGACCTTGCGTCCGGTCATGTCGGCGATACCGCGGTTGTGCAGGTACTTCATGAAACGGGCCTGGTAGATCGCCATGATCGGCCCCAGGCCCATCGACACCGTCGCGAACTGCCAGAAGTCGGGCATCAGCCAGGAATGCGGGTAACTAGAGAGGCCGGGCTGCAACGCCTCCATACGAAAGCGTTGCAACTGCTCCTCGGTCAGGCGCCCCTCCAGGAACGCACGCGCATAGATCCCGGGCGTGCAATGGCCCTGGATATAGACCAGATCACCGCCTTGCGGATGCTCCGGCCCTTTCCAGAAATGGTTGAAGCCAACGTCATACAGCGTCGCAGCCGAGGCAAAGCTGGCGATATGCCCGCCGATGCCGGCGTGGTCCCGGTTGGAATTCACCACCATGGCCATCGCGTTCCAGCGAATGATGGAGCGGATTTTCCACTCCAGCGCATGGTCCCCGGGGGAGCGCGCTTCCAGATTCGGAGGAATCGTATTGATGTAGGCAGTGTTCGCGGAGAACGGCATGAACGCGCCATTGCGGCGTGCCTTCTCGACCAGCTGCTCCAGCAGAAAGTGCGCGCGGTCGGGCCCTTCGCGCTTGAGCACGGCGTCCAATGACTCCAGCCACTCCCGCGTCTCCAGTGGATCGATATCGCTACGCACGTCTCGGACTTCTGGATCGCTCACGGACAACTCCTGCGGTTAGGCGGCCGCGCACAGCGGCAGGTCATTCGGTAATGCCTGCAAATCTAGACCTGGGCGCACCTATACGTCCAATATATGAAAGCGGTATATCTGATATTTGAGGGATATATATGGAGCTGCGCCACCTTCGTTACTTCCTGGCCGTCGCCGAGGAGTTGCACTTCACCCGCGCGGCACGCCGCCTGGGGATCAATCAGCCGCCGCTGTCACAACAGATTCAGCAACTCGAGCGCGAGCTCGGTGCGCCCTTGTTTCAGCGCGCCGCGCGCGCCGTAACCCTGAC
>JBFJKG010000379.1:0-2762 GCA_041635075.1 Solimonas sp. | reverse complement strand
GTCCAGCAGCATCACCCGGCGACCATCCAGCGCCATCGACACCGCCAGATTCACCGAAGTGCTGGTCTTGCCAACGCCGCCCTTGCCACTGGTGACCGCAATCACCTGCACCGGCTTGGGTGCGCGCATGCGGCGCAGACCAGCGGCCTGGTTGCCGCTACGGCTGGGCTCATCCGCCATGGGCGACTCCGAACTGCAAGGCCAGCGTGGAGTCGTCAACGATCGCCGGCACCTGCCGTGAAAGCTGCATGGCCCGCAGTACCAGCTGATCCGCGCGCGCCTGCTGGATATCCTCCGGCACACGCTGACCGTCGCAGATGTAGGCAATCGGCAGGCGCATGCGGATGGTGGCGGACAGCACGCCGCCGATGCGCGTGGCCTCGTCCACCTTGGTCAGCACCGCGCCCTGCGGCTTGGCCGGCGAGAACCGCTTCAGTATCTCGTTGAGATCACCCGCCTGCGTGGTCGCGGGCAGCACCAGCAGGCTCTTGATCTGCGTGCGGCTGGCACGCAGTTCGGCAAACTGGGTGGCGAGCTGCCGATCTCGCGGCGCCATGCCGGCGGTATCAACCAGCACCAGCTTGTACTCGGTCAGGCGTGCCATCACCGTGGACAGCTCGCGCGCATTGGCGGCGGTGTGCACCGGCACGCCGAGCAGACGGCCATAGGTATAGAGCTGCTCCTGCGCGCCGACGCGGTAGTGATCGGTGGTGACCAGCGCGATATCACGCGTGCCGTGGCGTTCGGTCCAGCGCGCCGCCAGCTTGGCGATCGTGGTGGTCTTGCCAACGCCGGTGGGGCCGATCAGTGCATAGGCACCGCCCTGCATGATCAGATCATTCGGCATCACCGCGATACGCCGGGCCAGCAGGCCCAGCGGCAGGAACCGTGCGCGTTCCGCACCCGGCTTCTCCGGCAGTTCGGAAATGATCTTGCGCGCAAGCCCCGGCTCGATGCCGAGATCCGACATCGCGCGCAAAGCCGCCAGCCGCTCCGGCTGGCGCTCGCTGAGTTCGCGCCATGCCAGGCCAGCAAGCTGGGTCTCCAGCAACTGGCGCATGCCACTGACCTCCGAGCGCAGCTGCTGCACCTCCGGCGGCGGCAATGCCGGCGGAGGTGCTGTAGCGGCAGCGGGCGTAGCGGCGGCCGGTTTCTTGCGCGAGAACACCGACGCCGATGGCGCCGCCTCCGCAGGGGCCGGTGCGCTTGGCGGTGCCGCTGGCGCCAGATGACGCTGCGACTGCTGCAGCAACGCCGCGTCGTAGTCGGTGGCGGCAACCACCTCAATACCTCCGGGGACGCGCTTGTTGGAGAGGATCACCGCATCGGCGCCCTGCTCCTCCCTGACGAGACGTATCGCCTCGCGCATATTGCTTGCCAGGAACCGCTTGATCTTCATATGGGTATCCGCTTCCTGCCTACTGAACGCGTGGTTCTGAACCTCATCCGACGGCGCCTACCATGCGCAGTCGCTTGCTATCCGGTACTTCCTCGTAAGCCAGCACATGCAACCCGGGGATGGTCTGGCGCGTGAACCGTGCGATCAGCGGCCGCAGCGTTCCCGGCACCAGCAGCACCGCAGGCTGGCCGTTGGTTTCCTGCCGACGCGCACCGTCGGTCAACGACTGGTGCATGCGTTCGGCGAGTCCCGGCTCAATCACCGCGCCACCGCCCTTGAGGCTGTCCTGCAACACCTGTTCCAGTGGCCCGGCCAGCGTGAACACCGGCAGCTCCGCGTCCAGTCCGTTGATTTCCTGGACAATCTGCCGACCCAGCGCGATGCGCACCAAGCCCGAAAGCGCGACGGGATCCTGGCTCTTGGCGGCGTGTTCGGCGCAGGCCTCGGCGATCACGCGCAGGTTGCGCACCGGCACCCGTTCCGCCAGCAGGTTCTGCAATACCTTGACGAAGGTGGACAGCGACAACTGCTTGGGAATGAGGTCTTCAACCAGCTTGGGTGACTGCTTGGCCAACTGCGTCAGCAGCGCCTGCGCCTCGTCATGACCCATCAACTCGTTGGCGTGGGTCTTGATCACTTGTGACAGATGCGTGGCCACGACCGTGGACGGGTCCACCACGGTGTAGCCCAGGGTCTGCGCGTGTTCGCGCGCACCGCGCTCGATCCACACCGCATCCATGCCAAAGGTCGGATCCTTGGTCGGCGCGCCTTCCAGGGTGCCGAACACGCGCCCCGGGTTCAGTGCCAGATCACGCTCGGTCTGCACCGAGCCTTCCGCCACCGGCACCCCGTGCACCAGCACGCGATAGGTGCCCGGCGGCAGATCGAGGTTGTCGCGGATATGCACCGGCGGAATCAGAAAGCCGATCTCCTGGGTCAGCTTGCGGCGCACACCCTTGATGCGTGCCATCAGCTCACCGCCCTGGCGGGCGTCCACCATCGGGATCAGCCGGTAGCCCACTTCCAGACCCAGGGCGTCATCACCGGGCACGTCTTCCCAGGACAGTTCCGCCGGCGGCGTCGGCGCCTGCTCCGGGGCCGGCGTGGCAGCCAGTTCACGCACCTTGCGCGCCTTGAGCCAGGCCACGCCGCCACATGCGGCGGCCAGCAGCAGGAACACCATATTCGGCATGCCCGGAATCACGCCCACCAAGCCAAGCACGCCGGCCGTCACCGCCAGTACCCGGGGCTCGCCGAACAACTGCCCGGCCACCTGCCGCGCCATGTCGGTAGAGCGCGACATGCGTGTCACCAGCACCGCGACCGCAGTGGACAGCAGCAGCCCCGGCACCTGCGCCACCAG
>JBFJKG010000378.1:0-2775 GCA_041635075.1 Solimonas sp. | reverse complement strand
CCGATACGCTGCCGCTAGCTTGAAAACCGCAGCGTCTGCCGCAAGACAAGGCTCTACAATCGCGCTCGTTTAAATCCGACTCCACCGGGAGGCTGCGTGCAGCCGATCATTTCCGTACGTGATCTCAACAAGACCTACGCCACCGGCTTCCATGCCCTGAAGCGGGTCACCCTCGACATACGCCGCGGCGAAATCTTTGCGTTGCTGGGCCCCAACGGCGCCGGCAAGACCACGCTGATCGGCACCATCTGCGGCCTGGTCAAGCCCAGCTCCGGAAGCGTGGTGGCGGATGGCCACGACATCGTCACCGACTTTCGCGCCGCACGCGCCAAGATCGGACTGGTACCGCAGGAGCTGACGACCGATGCCTTCGAAACCGTGTGGGCAACCGTCAACTTCAGCCGCGGCCTGTTCGGCAAACCTCGCAACCCGGCGCTGCTGGAGAAGATCCTGCGCGACCTTTCGCTGTGGGACAAGCGCGATGCCAAGATCATGACGCTGTCCGGCGGCATGAAGCGCAGGGTGATGATTGCCAAGGCGCTGTCGCACGAACCTTCGATCCTGTTTCTCGACGAGCCCAGTGCCGGCGTCGATGTCGAGCTGCGGCACGACATGTGGGAGATGGTGCGCGGACTGCGTGCCCGCGGTGTCACCGTGATTCTCACCACGCATTACATCGAGGAAGCCGAAGAGATGGCCGACCGTATCGGCGTCATCAGCAAGGGCGAACTGATCCTGGTTGAGGACAAGCACGCGCTGATGCAGAAGCTCGGCAAGAAGCAACTGACGCTGCAGCTGAAGACACCGTTGACCAGCATTCCGGCCGAACTCAGCGCGCAGCCACTGGAACTATCCGCCGAAGGCAGCACGCTGACCTACACCTTTGATGCGCAAAGCGAGGACACCGGCATTGCCGAACTGCTGCGGCGCCTGGACAAGCACGGCATCGACTTCAAGGAACTGCAGTCCAGTCAGAGTTCTCTGGAGGACATCTTCGTCAGCCTGGTGAGGGCGCGCTCATGAACTTCTTCGCAATCCGCGCCATCTATCGCTTTGAAATGGCGCGCACCTTCCGCACGCTGATGCAAAGCATCGCCTCGCCTGTGCTGTCGACCTCGCTGTACTTCGTCGTGTTCGGCGCCGCCATCGGCTCGCGCATGGGCACCGTGGACGGCGTCGAATATGGCGCCTTCATCATCCCCGGCCTGGTCATGTTGTCTCTGCTCAGCGAGAGCATTTCCAATGCATCGTTCGGCATCTACATGCCGAAGTGGTCGGGCACGATCTACGAACTGCTGTCGGCGCCGGTGTCCTGGGCGGAAGTGGTGCTCGGCTACGTCGGCGCCGCTGCCAGCAAGTCGATCCTGCTCGGCCTGCTGATCCTGCTGACCGCGCGCCTGTTCGTGGCCTACGAGATCGCCCACCCGGTGTGGATGGTGCTGTTTCTGGTGCTGACGGCGGTCACCTTCAGCCTGTTCGGATTCATCATCGGCATCTGGGCCGACAGCTTCGAGAAGCTGCAGATTGTGCCGCTGATGATAGTGACGCCGCTGACCTTCCTCGGCGGCAGCTTCTACTCGATCAGCATGCTTCCGCCGATCTGGCAGAAGATCACGCTGTTCAATCCCGTGGTCTACCTGATCAGCGGCTTTCGCTGGAGCTTCTACGGTGTGTCGGATGTCAGCATCGGTATCAGCGTCGGCATGACCGTCGTCTTCATGCTGCTGTGCCTGACCACGATCTGGTGGCTGTTCCGCACCGGCTACCGCATCAAGACCTGAGTCAACAGGGCCGCGGCCATGAACACTGCCGACTTCAAGCCCGGTGTCTATCGCCACTACAAGGGCCAGCACTATCTGGCGCTGGGCCTGGCACGTGAAGACGAAACCGACGAAGTGGTGGTGGTTTATACGCGTCTGTACGCGCGCGCAGGCCTGCCGATGAGCACGCGCAGGCTCAGCGTCTGGAACGAAACGATCACGATTGCCGGACACACCGAACCCGTACCTCGGTTCCGTTACGTCGGCCAGACTACACCGCCGGCTTAGGCGGGGCTGACTCCCCTGCGGCCACGCGCTTGCACAGGCTGGCGGTGGCCTCGCGAATGATCTCGGCCAGGCGCCACGCCGCGCGGCCGGGATAATCACGGTCGGCAAACACCAGATACAGCTCTGCGTAGCGCTCACCTCCCTCGCGCAGCGGCAAGGGCTTAAGCGTGCCGCGTTCGAGTTCACCCTGGATGGTCTCCTCCGGAAACCACGCGAACCCCATACCCAGGGTCGCGGCGGCGATCGACGTCGCCTTGTTGCTGACGGTCCAGCGTTGCTCGGCACCGAGCCAGGCACCGCTATCCACCGGGCGCTGCTGTGCGGAGTCACGGATCACCAGTTGGCGATGCGGCCGCAAGTCATCGTGCGTCAACTGCCGGCCCAGTTGGTGCAGCGGATGGTCGGGGTGCGCTGCCGCGATGAATCGCATGCGCATCAGCGGATCCGCGACAAAGCCGCCGGGCACGTGTGTCGCGATTGCAAAATCCACGCGTTTGGCAATCAGTGCCTCGGCGGTACCGCCCAGCACCGTCTCATGCAGCTGCAGGCGTATCTCCGGGCGTTCCAGCGCAAAGCGCGCAAAGCACTGCAGCAGCAGCCAGGTCGGATAGACGATCTCCACCGCTAGCCGTACCTCCGGCTCCCAGCCTGCCGCCATGCGGCTGGCGCCCTGTTCCAGCTTCTCGGCCTCGTCCAGCAGCGCGCGCGCGCGACGGTACAGCACCTG
>JBFJKG010000377.1:0-2801 GCA_041635075.1 Solimonas sp. | reverse complement strand
CTCACGGTGGGCATAGGTGAAGCTGACGTTGGCCGTCATCCCGGGCTTCAACTTGAGATCGGGGTTCTCGACATTGATGACGGCGTCATAGGTCACCACGTTCTGAAGGACGGTCGCAACATCCCGGACCTGGCGCACCCGGCCCTCGAAGCGCTCGCGCGGGTAAGCATCTACGGTGAAACTGGCCGGCATGTCCTCCTTGATTCGGCCGACGTCCGACTCGGAGACGCTGGTATTGACCTGCATTTGGCGCAGGTCCTGCGCAATCGTGAACAGCACCGGCGCCTGCAGCGACGCCGCTACGGTCTGCCCAACATCCACGCTGCGCGAGATGATCACACCATCGGTGGGCGAAACGATGCGGGTATATGCAAGATTGGTGTTGGCGCGCGTCAAGGCGGCCCGCGCCTGGGTTACGCCCGCACGCGCTGCAGCAACGCTGGCGTCCGCAGCGTCGGCGGTAGCCGCCGCCGTCTCCGCCTCGCCTTTCGACAACAGGCCGGTGGTCGCCAACTCACGCGCCCGATCGGATTGGCGGCGTGCGTCACGCGCCTGTACCTGGGCGCGCAACAGCTCGGCCTGGGCAGCCTCGAGATTGGCACCTGACTGCAACGCCTCAGCCTCAAACAGGCTCGGATCGATGGTCGCAATCAACTGGCCCTTGCTGACCTTGGTGTTGAAGTCGGCCATCAACGCCTGCACCCGGCCACTGACCTGACTGCCAACCTCGACCGTGACCAGCGCCGACAGCGTGCCGGTAGCCGTCACCTGGGCACTGATATCGCCGCGGTCGATCACCGCAGTCTGATACTCGGGTTGCTCGGCATCGCCGCTGCTCCAGCGCCACACGAGCAGAGCCGCCGCAACCACGGCGACCGCCAGCCACAGCCGCGGGTTCTTCAGTAAGGATCGGGTGTTCATGGGTGGGTTGTTCTTGTTCTCAATGCTAGTCAGTGCCCGTAGCCGCATTCGGTTGACGCCTGTTTGGGTTGACCCCCGCTGCTGTAGTCGGTTCAGCGGCTCGCTCTGTCGCAAGCACATCGGTACACTCGCCGCCCCATGCTCATCGGCCTCAAAAACGTCAGTCTCAGCGTCGGCAGCACTCAGCTGCTGGATCAGGTGCAGTTTGCGTTGGAAAGCCGCGAGCGCGTGTGCCTTATGGGACGCAATGGCACCGGAAAATCCACCCTGTTTCGCGTACTGACCGGTCAACAGGCCACGGACAGCGGCGAGGTGGTGCGCACCAACGATATCCGGATCGGTTGCATGAACCAGGAGGTTCCGGCCAATCAGGCAGGCGACGTCTATGACGTCGTGTCGCAGGGCCTGGGCGAGATCGGCGCCCTGGTTGCGCGCTTCCATCATCTGGCCGCCAATGCCAGCAACGACCTGACCGAGCTAGGCAAGGTCCAGGCGCGCATCGATGCGCTGGATGGCTGGGTGCTGGAAAGCCGGATCCAGTCGATCATCTCCCGACTCAAGCTTCCGGAAAGCGCCAGGTTCGCGGACCTATCTGGCGGACTCAAACGCCGCGTCCTGCTCGGGCAGGCGTTGGTAGCCGACCCGGATGTATTGCTGCTGGACGAGCCCACCAACCATCTCGACATTCCCAGCATTGCGCTGCTGGAAGAGGTCCTGCTGCAGTACCCGGGGGCGCTGCTGTTCATCAGCCACGATCGCGCTTTCGTGCGCCGATTGGCGACCCGCGTCTGTGACCTAGATCGCGGCAAGCTGAGTTCCTGGGCTGGCGGCTACGATGCCTGGGTCACCGGCAAGGCCGAAGCGCTGCATGCCGAGGAACGGCAGAACGCACTGTTCGACAAGAAGCTGGCCGAAGAGGAAGCCTGGATACGCAAAGGCGTCGAGGCGCGCCGCACGCGTAGTGCGGGACGCGTCAAGGAACTGATGGCCCTGCGCGAGACCTTCCGCAACCGTCGCGAACGCGAAGGTGAAGCCAAGGTCGTCGCGCAGGAAGCCGAGCGCTCGGGAAAGCTGGTGGTGGAAGTGACCGGCGTCACCCACCGCTACGGCGAACAAACGGTTATCCGGAACTTCTCCGCGCTGATCCAGCGCGGAGAGAAGATAGGCCTGATTGGCGAAAACGGCGCCGGCAAGACCACCCTGCTGCAGATCATGCTGGGCCGCCTGGCTCCGGACACGGGCGAGGTGCGTCTTGGCACCAAGATGGAACTGGGGTACTTCGACCAGATGCGCGCGCTGGTCGAGGAACAGACCTCGGTCGAGGCCATCGGCGGCGGCAAGGAATTTGTCGAGATCAACGGCGTGCGCAAGCACGTGATCACCTATCTGCAGGACTTCCTGTTTACCCCGGACCGTGCACGCGTACCGGTGCGGGTGTTGTCCGGCGGCGAACGCGCGCGCCTGCTGCTTGCACGAATGTTCTCGCGTCCGTCGAACGTGTTGGTGCTGGACGAACCGACCAACGATCTGGATCTCGAAACTCTGGACCTGCTCGAAGAACAACTGGTCGAGTACCCGGGAACCGTGCTGCTGGTCAGCCATGACCGCGAGTTCCTGGACAATGTGGTGACCCGCAGTCTGGTATTCGAGGGTGACGGCCGGATTGGTGATTACGTCGGCGGCTATGCCGACTGGCTAAGGCAGCGCGCGCTGCCGATCAACACCCCCCCTGCCCGCGCACCTCAGACACGAGCGACACCGGTGGCACCCACAGCCGCTGCCTCGCGGCTGAACACCAAGGACCGGCGCGAACTCGACAACCTGCCGGGTCGTATCGAGAAGCTGGAGACCGAGCGCAACAGCCTGATCGCACGGATGGG
>JBFJKG010000376.1:0-2825 GCA_041635075.1 Solimonas sp. | reverse complement strand
GTGCGCACCACGTAGTTGCCGCTGCCGTTGGCCTTGAGCGCCCAGCAGGCGTTGTTCATGGCGTAGCGCGTGCGCTTGGCGGCCGCGACGGCATCGGTCTCGTCATTGTCCCCGGCGCTGTCGCAACCCGGATCATCGGGGAAGTCGATCTTGCCGTCGGCGTCGTTGTCCACGCCATCAGCGCAGGCGGGCAACACCGCGGGGTCGGTTTCATCATCGTCGGTGGCCGAGGTACAGCCCGGATCTGCCGGAAAGTCGGTCTTGCCGTCAGCGTCGTTGTCTTCGCCGTCCGAGCAGGCGGGCAGGCTTGCCGGATCGGTTTCGTCATCGTCGGCAGCACTGTCGCAACCCGGATCATCGGGGAAGTCGATCTTGCCGTCGTCGTCGTTGTCTTGGCCATCCGAGCAGGCGGCCGGCGTGACCGGATCGGCTTCGTTATTATCCGCCGGGTACTCGCAGCCGGGATCTTCAGGGAAGTCGATCAGGCCATCATCGTCGTTATCGAGATTATCCGAGCAGGCCGCCAGGGGCGGCTGGTCAGTCTCGTCCGTGTCCTCGGCGCTGCTGCAGCCCGGGTCTGCCGGAAAGTCGACCAACCCGTCATTGTCATTGTCACGTCCGTCGGCGCAATGGGCGACCGCCGGCCCCTTGGAGCCAGAACCAGAGCCGCCGCAGGCAGCAAGGCCGAGGGCAGTCAGCAACAGCAGAGAAACCGCGAGGGCATGGCGCATAGTGAAGTCCTGTCATTCAGATCCGGGGCATGGCGCGAGGCACACCGTTGCGTAGATACACAGGCGGCAATCGCCACAGCCTGCTGTCTTACGCATCATCTGAGCTCCTCGGACGCACGGCGTGCATCAATAGCCGCCGCTTTCTTTGCCGCTGGACGACACTTTAGTCCGCTCCGCGCGCGCGCGCGCGGTTTGCCGCTAGAAAATCCAGCCTAGCGCGGGGCTCGCCGGCCAGCTCACAGGGTCTTCAGATACTCCAGCAGGGCCCGGCGCTCGGCATCGGTCAGCACCGCGGTAAACGCATGGCCGCCGTTGCCCTGACCGTACATGTGCGTGTTGTAGATCTTCCGCGCTTCGAGCTGTTCGTTGGTGGCCGGTCCAAACCCCAGATACCAAAGGTAGGGATTGCTGGAGTTGAGGATGTTCATCAGCGTCAGGAAGCCGGGGTCGGCATCCTGATTGCCGGGGTCACAATCCAGATACGGCGTGGTGCCGCCCTCGCCACAGGCCAGCACCTCGTACTTCCAGCCGAGCCTGTCATGGTCGTAGGCGCGGGTGAGGTCGGTGTCGTAACCCATCACCACCTGGCCGAACTGATCCGGCCGCGCCGGTGTAGATACACGCCGCCAAATCGCGGGACGGTCCGCAGGCTGCAGCACTTCCCAGACATTGGCCACCGAGCCGTTGTGGAAGTAAGGCGCGCTGGCCCAGACACCATAGAGCGGCGGTGCCAGGTAACCCGGTTCACGGCCTTGGCGAATCTCCGCACGGTTCTGCGTGCTGCAATCCAGATTCGGATCGGCATTGAGCGTTTCCGGATAGGCAAAGAAGTTTTCCTTGCCGTATTGCTCGGCCGCCTCGTTGTCGCTGTCCACGCGCCAGTGGTCGGTGGCAATCAGATCTCGCGGCACCACATAGCTGGCCACGCCTTCCAGCGCCGGGGTATCGAGATAGGCCGGGTCATGCACGTAGCGCGGCGAGTACGCACCGTGGCAACTGGCGCAGGACCCATTGCCGCCGGCCGGCTTGGGTGTGGGGTTCTGCAATTGCTCGGCCCACAGATTCTTGCTGTGGAACAGGATCGCCCCCTGCTCGGCCAGCGCGGTATTAATGGCGCGCGGATACGCCGGTGACTTCAAAGACATCAGATAGGTGTCACCGGCGCGCGCATGCTGCTTGATCCAGTCAAAGCCACCCGGCCCGGGACCCTTGAGAAAGAAGCCGAGGTCTGAGCGCAGCGCGTCCATCGCCAGAAACGCGTCCTGAAATTTCACCGGACGGTGGCCCACGTTCCACCAGGCCGGCGCATCCAGCGAGCCGCCATTGGGTGCGAACAGCGCAAAGCCGAGGAAGTCGGGGTCCAGCGGGCGCACATCCTGCGACAACGCCAGCGTAATCAGCTGCAGCGCCAGCGCATTGTTGGTGCCCCGGGTCTTGCCGGTGACGATCGGCAGCGGTGTGCCCACACCGGGGAAGATGCCGTTGAGGTCGGTGTCCATCTGCCCGAACTCACTGAGGCTGTTGCTATTGCCGTACACCGCGCCCAGGCCGGGACCGTCGGCCTCCGTGCCCACTTGGCCGCTATGGCAGACATGACAGGTGGTTCCCAGCTGACCGGTCCAGCGGCCGTCCGCCTCCCGCAGTTGCGTCAGGCCGGTGGGCAGCTGGCCGCTGCCACCGTCGGTGGCATTCGGGTCTTCATCCGGCAACGGATAAGGGTTGGGTTCACTGCCCAGCCCCATGCCATAGCGCTCTGCCACCAGTTGATCGAAATTGTCCGGCCGCACCGCCAGCCCCCACTTCTGCCACAGCGTGTTGTAGCTGGCGGCGGAGAGATTGCCGGCGGTATCACTGCCGCCAAAGTAGTAGCCGGCGCCAATGGCGCCGTTACCCTTGATCAACGCCTCACCGCGGGCGGTGAACGCGCGCAGCTCGCCGCAGGTCTGGGCCGGCGCCTCTTCCCCGACCAGCGCGGGATCACGGTGACAGTCCTTCCAATAGGCGTTGTAGTACACCGCCTTGCCAACATTGACGCCGGGCACCACCAGCGAGCGCGGGTCCGGTGGCAGTACCGCGTCATCGGCCTTGCCTTCG
>JBFJKG010000375.1:0-2826 GCA_041635075.1 Solimonas sp. | reverse complement strand
GGACTGGCTGCGCAGCGCGATCACACCACAACTGAGCCGAGCTGCCTGAACCATGGCCACACCCGCCCAGATGTTCAACAAACTGCGCCGCTATCCCCTGGGGGCGCGCCTGTTCTCCGCTGCCGTCTGCCGCCGCGCGCCATACTTCGCATCCATCTCGCCGCTGTTCCTGGAGCTGCGTCCCGGCTATGCCGAAGTGCAGATCCGCAACCGCCGCAAGGTTCACAACCACCTCGGCACCGTGAACGCGATTGCGATGTGCGCGATGTGCGAACTCGCCGCCGGCACCATGATCGACTCCAGTCTGCCCAAGCAACTGCGCTGGATTCCGCGCGGCATGACCGTGCGCTACTTGAAGAAGGCCGACACCGGCCTGATCGCCAAGGCCGAGTTGGCACCGCTGGCCAACGATTTCCAAGGCGACGTCGTCGTGCCCGCACGCGTATACAACAGCAGCGGCGAAGTGGTGATGGAAGCCGATATCACCATGTACGTCTCACCCCGCAAGTAGACCATGATCAACGCCAGCTGGCTGGACAGCTTCATTCCCCCGTGGACGCGGCGACGCATACTCAGCGGCGCCGGCACGCGCACACGACCCGACATTCACTACCTGCATCTGCCGCAAGCCAGCATTCGCTACCGCAGTGCCGGACAGGGTCCGCGGACGCTGGTGCTGTGCGCCGATCCGCCCGTGGTACTGGAGCTGTATGACGAGCTGATCGCCGCGCTGGCTAACGAGTATCGGGTGATTGTGTTCGAGCCCCCTGCCTTCGGCCTGTCGCTACCGCAAACCGGGCTCGACTTCTCGCTAGCCGCCACTGCTGGCGTGATCGGCGACTTTCTGAAGGCGCTGAATGTGGGCCCCTACGTGCTCGCCTTTCCCTGCGTTCCCGCCTATGCGGCGTTGGTGCTGGCCGCCGAGCAACCGCAGCTGGTTGAGGCTGTCGTGTTGATGCAGGCCCCGAGCTGGCACGAAGAGCTGCGCTGGAAGCAACGCCGTGACCCGCAGAATATCCTCGGCCGCCCTTGGCTCGGACAACTGTTGCTGCGCCTGTTGCGGCGCAGACGTGCCAGCGACTGGTACCGCTTCGCACTGGGCCGGCGCGAGTTGCTGCCGCGCTTTGCCGCCGAGACCGATCTGGCGTTTGCCCACGGCGCTTGCTTCAGCCTGGCCTCGGCCTTCCAGAGATTTCTCAACCACCGAGCCCCCGGCATCGGCCCCGTGACGCAACCCGCCCTGGTGATCTGGGGCACCGCCGACCGCTCGCATGCAGAAACTGATCGCGCATCGATACGCCAGCACCTGCCGCAGGCGCAGATACTGGAGTGGCCCGAGGCCGGCCATTTTCCTGAACTGGAGGCCCCGGAGCGGTTTGCTGAGGCCCTGACGCTGTTCCTGGATACGACCCGATCATCAACCGCTCAAGCGCAACGGTAATCCCGCGATCCCTGTGCCGCCGCTAAAATGCCGCGGCCCTAATTTGACGATCGATTAAACCAATGAGCACCGAGCACATCCTCACCGAACTCAAGGATCGCGTACTGACCCTGCGCCTCAACCGCCCCGACAAGAAGAACGCGCTGACCCAGGCCATGTATAGCGCCATGGCCGATGCACTGAACGCCGCCGACCAGAACGACGAAGTCCGCGTCATCCTGATCACGGGCACTGCCGATTGCTTCAGCAGCGGCAACGACCTGCAGGACTTCCTCAACCTGCCGCCGACAACCCCGGATGCCCCGGTGCTGCGCTTCATGCTGGCGCTATCGAAAGTGGCCAAGCCGGTGATCGCCGCGATCAACGGCCCGGCCGTGGGTATTGGCACCACGATCCTGTTTCATGTTGATCTGGCCTACGCTGGCGAGACCACCCGCTTTCACATGCCGTTCGTCAACATCGGCATCTGCCCGGAGTACGCCTCCAGCCTGCTGCTGCCGCGCATGATTGGCCATGTGCAGGCCGCCGAGCTGGTGATGCTGGCCGAGCCCTTCACCGCCGCCAAGGCGCTGGAATGCCGCCTGATCAATGCCGTGCTGCCAAACGCCGAAGTCTACGAACACGCGCGCGCCAAGGCCTTGAAGCTGGCCGAGCAGGCCCCGCAGGCGCTACGTACCACCAAGATGCTGCTGAAGCGCTGGGATACCGACAAGGTTTCCGAGGCCATTGTTTTCGAAGCCGAGCACTTTGGCGCCATGCTCAAGGGCCCAGAAGCCCGCGAAGCCATCACCGCCTTCATACAGAAGCGCAAGCCGGACTTCGCCCAGTTCAACTGAAGCTTGCCGGCAACAGGCGAATCGAGCACCGCCCCGGGAACACGGCATAATCGGCTCCATGCAGACCGAAGCCCCCCTAGGACGGCGTGAACGCAACAAGGAAGCCAACCGCGCGGCCATACTCGAGGCCGCGCGGCGCTGTTTCCTGGAGATGGGGTATGAGAGCGTCACCATCCGTGACGTGATTCGCCTGTCCGGGTTGGCTGCAGGCACGTTCTACAACTACTTCCCCGACAAGGAAGCCCTGTTCCGCGCCTTGGTGGAGTCGCGCCTGGGTCTGGTGCAGGACCGCATCCACGCCGCGCGTGATCGCGCGCGCAACGTGGAGACGTTCTTCTACGAGTCCTATCTGGCAGCGCTGCAGGAAGTCCGCGCTGATCCGGAGTTCTTCGAACTGATGTTCCGCAACGAGCCGGTCGTGCGCTCGATGTACAACGACAACATCTTCGGGTTGCTGATGCGCTCGCTGCAGGACGACCTGCGCGAAGCCATAGTCCGTGGCGTATTTCCCGAAGTGGATGTTGACGCGCTGACCGCGATCTCGTTCGG
>JBFJKG010000374.1:0-2831 GCA_041635075.1 Solimonas sp. | reverse complement strand
GCAGCGCCTGATCCGCAAGGAAGGCGGCGGACGCGTGCCGGCCATCGAAATTCTGATCAACTCGCCGTTGGTGGCGGACCTGATCTTCAAGGGCGAGGTCACCAGCATCAAGGAGGTCATGGGGCGCTCCAACGAGCAGGGCATGCAGACGTTCGACCAATGCCTGTTCAATCTGTTTGAAGCCGGCCTGATCAACTATGACGAGGCGGTTCGCAACGCCGATTCCCAGAACGAGCTGCGGTTGCGCGTCAAGCTCGAGTCCAAGCGTGCCCGCCAGAACCTGCTGGACGATGAGATGGTGAACAAGATGAAGATGAAGGAAGAAGAGAAGGCCAACGTGATGCTCCGCCGTTGAACATCGTGCCCATAGCCCGGAGACCGTTGTGCTGAAGATCCTGCCGTATCTGAAATTGTGCGTGGAGAAGAACGGCTCTGACCTGTTCTTTACCGCCAATGCTCCCGCCCAGCTCAAGATCGAGGGCGAGCTGCTCCCGGTAGGCAAGAACGTGCTGACCCGCGAGTTCATCCGGGAACTGGCGTTCAGCATCCTGACGCCCGATCAGCAGCAGCAGTTGGAGGAGAATCTGGAAATCGATCTGGCGACCGAGGCTGGCGGCCTCGGCCGTTTCCGGGTGAACATTTTCCACCAGCGCGGCACCTTGGCCATGGTGCTGCGCTACGTCAAATCACAGGTGCCGAGGCTGGACGAGATGCCCGGCATGCCGGCGTCGCTCAAGGCGCTTATCGAGCAGAAGCGCGGAATGGTGCTGATGGTCGGCGCCACCGGCTCCGGCAAGACAACGACACTCGCCGCGATGATCAATCATCGCAACGAGACCCAGTCCGGCCACATTCTCACCATTGAGGACCCGGTGGAGTTCATCCACCCCAACCGGCGCAGCATCATCAATCAGCGCGAAGTCGGGCAGGACACCGTGAGCTATGAGCGCGCGCTCAAGAGCTCATTGCGCGAGGCCCCGGATGTCATCCTGATCGGCGAGATCCGTACCCGTGAAACGATGGACGCCTGTATCCAGCTCGCCAATACCGGCCATCTCGCCATTTCAACGCTGCACGCCAACAACGCTTATCAGGCGCTGCAGCGCATCGTGAACCTCTATCCCGAGGAACTGCGCGCCCAGCTGTATATGGATCTTTCACTGACGTTGCGGGCCATCATTTCGCAGCGCCTGGTGCGCAAGCCAGACGGCAAGCGTTGCGCGGCGATGGAGGTCATGGTCAACACCCCCTACATCCAGGATTTGATCCTCAATCAGCGTATCGACGAGATCAAGGACGCCATGAATCAGTCGTCCGACGGTGCCATGCTGACCTTCGATAACTCCCTGTATGGTCTGTACAAGTCGGGCACCATTGCCCTGGACGAGGCGCTGGCCAACGCCGATTCACGGACCAACCTCGAAGCGAAGATCAACTTCGGCGCCTGAGCGGCGCCGGGACGGCCCTTGCAAGTGGCTGATTGGCCGGATAGAATCCGCGCCCTTTACCGAGGTTGTCCCTGGCTGATTCTTGGGGCAACTGAACTATAACTACCGATTGGATTGGACTCATGAAGACTATCTTCGCCAAGTCCGAGACCGTCAAACGCGACTGGTACGTGATTGACGCGACGGACAAGACGTTGGGCCGCCTGGCCACTGAGATTGCGCGCCGCCTGCGCGGCAAGCACAAGCCCGAATACACCCCGAACTGCGATACCGGCGATTACATCGTCGTGATCAATGCTGAGAAGGTGAAGGCCACCGGCAACAAGCTCAAGGACAAGGTTTACTACCGTCACACTGAGTTCCCGGGCGGCATCCGCTCACAGACGCTGGAACAGGTGCTGGACAAGCACCCTGAGCGCGTCATCGAGAAAGCCGTCAAAGGCATGCTTCCGCGCGGCCCACTGGGCTACGCGCAGTTCCGCAAGCTCAAGGTCTATGCCGGTGCGGATCATCCGCATACCGCGCAGCAGCCCACGGCCCTCACTCTCTGATCCGGTTACTGACCCATGGCCAAGACCATCGAACACAAGTACGGCACGGGCCGTCGCAAAACTGCAGCGGCGCGCGTGTTCCTGAAGCCCGGTAAGGGCGTCATCACGATCAACGACAAGACCGTTGAAGACTACTTCGGCCGCGAAACCTCGCGCATGCTGGTTCGGCAGCCGCTGGAAGTCACCGACAGCGTCGGTCGCTTTGACCTGTACATCACCGTTGCCGGTGGCGGCCCCTCGGGGCAGGCCGGCGCCGTTCGTCACGGCATCAGCCGCGCGCTGATCCAGTACGACGAACAGTTCCGCTCGCCGCTGCGTGTTGCCGGTCTGGTGACCCGCGACGCTCGCGAAGTCGAACGCAAGAAGGTGGGTCTGCACAAGGCTCGCCGCGGTACGCAGTACTCCAAGCGTTAATCCGGTTCAACCTCTCTCCCGTTGGGGGAGAGGTTGGTCGGGACGCGGGGAGTGGCGTAAAATCTGCGCCAGCCTCGATCTCTACTGGGAGATCGTCTAATGGTAGGACAACAGTCTCTGACACTGTTTATCTAGGTTCGAGTCCTAGTCTCCCAGCCAACATCGGTTCCGGTACGGTCCTCACCGTATCGGAACAACAAAAAACCCCGCCTAGTAGCGGGGTTTTTTGTTTCTACAGGTTGCAGCACATTCCGGTCATCGCCGACATCCCTTGCGCCACAAGCAGCACGGGTGATCTTGGCGGCCAGCGTCGGGCGGCCCCGCTGCCCGCCTTGTGGCGTACCGAGCCTGGACTCGGAAGACGAGGCTGGACGGCAGATAGCAAAAACCCGCTTGAGATCATCAAGCGGGTCAGGTT
>JBFJKG010000373.1:0-2843 GCA_041635075.1 Solimonas sp. | reverse complement strand
CTCAGATTCCTTCAGCAGCTCGTGGGTTCAGAGACACATTGAGGGGCCTATGGACGACCTGAGGCTAGTGGAAGGGGATGACCTGCCCAGCGTAGCGGGTGCGCCGTGGTGCATTCTCGTCGTGGACGACGATGAGGAAGTGCATGTAGTCACGCGCCTGGCGCTGGATGGCTTCCGATTCGCTGGCCGACCGGTTGAGGTATTGAGTGCCTACTCCAATATGGCCGCCCAGAAGGTTCTCGGCCGGCGCTCCGACATCGCGCTGATCCTGCTTGATGTGGTCATGGAATCCGACCGGGCGGGGCTTGATCTGGTGCGCTTCGTACGTGGCCGCCTCCAGAACCGCATGGTGCGCATCGTACTGCGTACCGGCCAGCCCGGGCAGGCACCGCCGCGCGAAGTCATCAGCGAGAACGATATCGATGACTACCGAACGAAAACCGAGCTGACCTTTGATCGCCTGTTCGTCGTGGTTACCGCCGCGCTCAGAACCTATCAGCTGCTGAGCACAATGGCGGAGCACCAGCGCCGAATCTCACATTTGGCGACTCACGATGACCTGACCGGTCTGCCGAACCGCACCCTTTTGCATGACCGAATCCACCAGGCCATGGCCTACGCGCGGCGCTCCGGTCGTCTTCTGGCGCTGTTGTTCATTGATCTGGATGGATTCAAGTTCATTAATGACAGCTTTGGTCATACCCAAGGCGACGCCTTGCTCAAAGCCATCGCTCTGAGGCTAGAGCGCGAGATTCGCGCTGGCGACACCGTTGCGCGTCTGGGCGGCGATGAGTTTGTGGTGATGCTTGGCGACGCCGGCGACGTGGATGATGTCATGCGTACCGCGGACAAGCTGCTGCGCGTGCTGTCGGAACCAACATTGGCGGACGGCCGCAGTCTGTTGGTGACGGCCAGCATCGGTATCAGCATTTATCCGGACGACGGCAGCAATGTTGAGGTGCTGCTACAGCACGCGGACTCTGCGCTGTATGCCGCCAAGCATGGAGGACGCAACCGGGTCTGCCGCTACACACCGGAACTGAGCGCCAATGCCGATGAGCGTGTGCTGCTGGAGAGCGCGCTGCGCTGCGCAGAGGAGCTGGATCAGTTCGAGCTGCATTATCAGCCGCGCTACGAAGTGAGTAACGGTCGCCTGAGCGGAGTGGAGGCGCTGATCCGATGGCAGCACCCGCAACTGGGCTGGGTGTCTCCCAGCCGCTTCATCCACCTGGCAGAGGAGGTGGGCCTGATCAATCAGATCGGCGAGTGGGTGCTGCGCGCCGCGTGTGCGCAGCTAAAAGAATGGCAGCGTGCTGGGCTGCCGGACTTCAGGGTGGCGGTGAACGTGTCGGCACGTCAGTTTCACGAGCAGGACATCGCCGAGCTGGTACGGCGCGTGCTCGACGAAACAGGATTGGATGCCGCGCTCCTGGAGCTTGAAATGACCGAGAACGTACTGATCAACAACCCGGAAGCGGTGCTGGAGCAGTTGCGCGCGCTCAAGAAGCTGGGTGTGCAGCTCGCGATTGATGACTTCGGCACCGGATACTCGAGCCTGAGTTACCTGAGCCGCTATCCCATCGACATCATCAAGATCGACCAGTCATTCACCTCGCAGCTGGCTACCAGCGATGAGGCGGCCTCGATCACGCGCGCGATCATCGCCTTGGCCAGGGCGCTGCACATGAAGACCATCAGCGAAGGGGTGGAGACGGCTCAGCAACATCAGTTCATGGCCGACAACGGCTGTGACGCGGTACAGGGCCACTACTTCAGCCCTGCAGTCACGGCAAGCAAGCTGGCTACCATTGCGCTTCAGTACAAGGCCGATACCGAAAACCGGGTCGAGGGCTGAAGCGAACGCGTATGGCCGCTCAGAACATCTGCGTGTTCTTGACGTCTTCGGTATCGGTAGGCGTTGCGTTGCGCGAGGCAATCCAGTCGCCGGTGATCATCTGCTCGTAGGAGGCGCCGGGGCCCACCATCGGATATACAGAAGCCATCGGATCAATCACCACTTCGAGAAATGCCGGTCCTGGATACTCGACAAACGCTTTGATCACGGCCGGAAGCTCTTCCTTGCGGTCGACCCGCACGGCGAACTTGTAGCCATCAGCCTCAGCCGCTTTGACAAAGTCCTTCTGATGCAGGCTCTTGTCCGAACCCGCGTAGCGGCTGTCGAAAAACAGGCGCTGCCACTGCTTGACCATGCCGTCGCCGAAGTTGTTCAGCACAACCACCTTGACCGGCAGGTTGTAGGTGGTGACGGTTTCAAGCTCGCCCAGGTTCATGCGGATGCTGGCATCGCCATCGATATCAATGACGATCCGGTTGGGTTGCGCGAACTGGGCGCCGATTGCGGCCGGCAATCCGAAGCCCATCGTGCCCATCGAGCCGGATGTGAGCCACTGGCGCGGCTGCTTGAAGTCAAAATACTGCGCGGCCCACATCTGGTGCTGGCCGACGCCGGTGGCGACGATCGCCTCGCCTCGGGTCAGCTTGTTGATCTCTTCGATGACGGCATGCGGCTGTATATGGCTGCCGCCACGCTCGTAGTTCATCGCATGCTTGGATTTCAGGTCGGCAATATGTGCGTGCCATTCGCCCAGGTCCGGCTTGAAACCTTGCCTTGATGCATGCTCCATCAGCGCGTCCAGCGCACGATTGAGTTCGCCGACATGGTGCCAGTGGACGCGCTTGACCTTGTTGATCTCCGAAGGATCGATGTCCAGATGTGCGATCCACTTGGCACTGCGTGCGAATTTGGACGGCACGCCGGCAACGCGATCATCAAAGCGGGCGCCCACCGCGATCAGGAAATCACAATCGTCAGTGGCATAGTT
>JBFJKG010000372.1:0-2844 GCA_041635075.1 Solimonas sp. | reverse complement strand
CGCTGAAGCGCCGCGAGGTCGCCCAGGGCCCCGCCCAGTAGGCGGGTCCCCGCAGCCGCCCGCGGTTCAGGCAGTTGCTGCGGGAAGCGGACGTTGGTTGGCGCGCAGTTCCTGTAGGGGGTGCCCCCAGTTATGGTCCAGTAGCTGCCACACGGCTGCGCGCTGTGCCGGCAGGCGTGCGCCGACCTTCAGTTCGTCCGCTGCCACCGACTCCATCATGGCGCGTACCAGCGGCGCCATCGCGTTGGAGTCCGGCGCGCCCATCGCCGCCAGTTCCGCAGAGATCAGATGCACGAAGTTGCGATTGCGGCGGTCCAGTTCAGCACTGATGTCCGGATTGCGGCGGGTGTTGAGCATCAAACGACGGTACGCCAGGCGTTTGAGACAGATATCCCAGAACTGCTCTACCGCCAGCTGCAGGCGCGAACGCCCTGCAGGCATGCCTTCGATCAAGGCTGAAATCTTGGTGACGATGGTTTCCAGATGACGCAGGTGGATGGCTACCGCGAGGGCCTCGTCGTCTGCGACGTGCGCTTGCAGCGATGCAACCGGGCAATGCGTCACCTCGGCCACCCGCTCGATGGATAGCGGTAGCAGGCGCGCATCAGGGGCGGCAATCAGCTCGTCCAGGAGTCGGTTGAAGTGCTCAGTGTTCATGCGGTTCTGCCGGTGGCGGTGTTTCAGGACACAGCATCCGCCGACCGGCGGTCGGGATTCACCTACCGGCGGACGAAGCCCCTCGACGTGCCGACAGGCGGTGCGAGGTGCCCTGCAAATGGCCTACACGCGCGTCGCCGGATGCCGTTTCATAGAACACAGGAGCACCGCGCTCGCCGCCACCGAAGGAACTTCTCATGGAAACCATCAGGTCTTTGGCATCAACTCCGGGATACCGCGCTCGGCGCACATGGATGCGCGGTTTGGCCAGGATGCGCAACATGGCCATGGCGATGGTCTATGGCGTGCTGGGGTTATCGGGCGTGGCGCTGTGGCTGCTGATGCAATTGCCGATGAGCGCGCGCTGGAAGGAGGCGGTCGTTATCGCCATGGCAGGGTGTTTCGGCCTGTTCACCTTGGGATGGCAGATGCTGCGTACCGAGCACGCGCAGACACCGAATTGACCCTGTGTGGATGATCTCGGATCATGCGGGCCCCTCCTGACCGGGTTCGCGGATTTCGATGATTACCGACAGCACCGAACTCGACGCGTTGCTGGAGCCCTGGCGCGAAGCACTGGGAAATGACTACCACCCCTATCGCAACCATCTGCTGCGGTTGCTGAATCTGGTTTGCGAGCGCATACAGCCCGATGCCGGCATATGGCGCGATCTGGTGGTGGCCGCAGCGTTTCATGATCTGGGCATCTGGTCGGATCGCACGCTCGACTATCTGGAGCCTTCCCGTCGCCGCGCCCTTTCCGAGACCGCGGCCGGTGGTCTTGAGATCAACGAGCGCCGCGTATCGGACCTGATCCTCTGGCACCACAAGATCACGGCCTTCAGAGGCCCCGAAGCCGCCCTGATCAACGCCTTTCGTCGGGCCGACTGGTATGAGGTCTGTTGCGGACTGTTCGGACGCTGGAGCTGGCGCGCCGAGCGGCGCGCGCTATACCGCCGGATACCGCTGCTCGGCTTTCATCGTGTACTGCTGAGGGTTGGTCTGCGTCGCCTGCGCACGCATCCGCTGTCGCCGCTGCCGATCCTGCGCTGGTAGGCGCTCTGGCGCCTGGCGAGGGCTGTGTGCCGTGCATCAGTAACTTCTTCTCGGAGCCTGGTAGTCACGATCGCCCAACGCAAAAGGCACTTCGCGGCCTACCAGTGCTTCGAGCATCATCAGTTCAAGATCGGTGTGATTCTTGAACGGCGCAGGCTCCATCAACTTTCCGTTGACCGGCTTGGCGTAGATATAGCGCGCGGCATCGTGATGGCGAGACTCGATCGCTTCGGTGACCGTGCGGTCGGCGGCGGCGCTCAGTTGGGTGCGACCGTAGCAGGTGCATAGGTAGGTTCTATCCGGGTCGGCCTCGGCATAGACACCGGTGCCGCGTATGCCGACGGTGACCGTGGGTGCGTTGAGGTCAACGCCGTCGTCGCGCGGCCCGAACACGGTCAGCAGCGCGCCGCTGACCAGACGGAAGAAGCGCCGGGCCGTGCGTCCAGCGCCCAGTTGCAGTTCCGACTGCGCGCGCAGCACAAATGCGTCAGCGCCAACCACGGCAATGACATGGCTATCAGGTCCGGTCCGCACATGGTCTTCGGCATGAATCCGAGTATCGCGGTCCGCCACCTTGCCGTTGATCCAGACGGCGCCGGATAGCGCGAAGATGGATTGGCCCGCTGGCAACTTCCCGGGCACCTCGCCGAATAGTCCCGCGATGGCGGCGGTGCTCCACCCTGCGCCTCCAACCAGGCAGCCGCCAGCCAAGGCCTGCAGCAGAAAGCGACGCCGTTCCACGTCGCGCGGATCGTCCACGTGACGGTTCTGAATGATGAGCGGTGACATGGTGGTGGCCTCCGATGGTGCGTGCCAAAGCTGGCATGATGCGGCAAATGGAGGTCTTTTGGATGTGCTCTGAATCTCGGCGGGCGCCCAGAACCGCGTACTTGTTGATGTGCCTGTCTCTGATATCGACCGCGTCTGTCGCACAGGATCAGGGCGTAGCGGCGGTTCGTGCCGACGGCGAGTGGACGCTGGGCTACGACAGCAACGTCGCCAATACCCGCCACAACGGTCCATTGCGCGAGGACGTTTTCGCAAGAGTGGCAGTCGATGGAGTGGGTGCGGTCGGCCTGAACGCCGTCAGTGCGTTGCAGGTGCGATTTGGCGCTGAGCTGCAGCGCTATG
>JBFJKG010000371.1:0-2858 GCA_041635075.1 Solimonas sp. | reverse complement strand
GCGACGCGATCCGTTACGTCGCCAACCGCGTAGATGCCGGGCGCCGAGGTCCGCGAGCGAGCATCGACCTTGATCGCGCCGCCACGGCCCAGCTCGACGCCGGCAACATCCAGACCCAGCCCCGCTACCGCCGGCCTGCGCCCGGTTGCGAGCAGCACCTGATCAATGTTCAACAGCTTGCCGCTGTCCAGCTCCAGCTCGCGCTGGGCGCCAACAGCCCGCAGCGCGCGCGGCTGGCTCTGCAACTGCACGTCGACGCCGCGCGCAACCAGCGCTTCCAGCAGCGCGGCTTGCAAATCGGCATCGAACCCGCGCAGCAGCTGCGACCCACGGTGAACCAGCGTGACCTTCGAGCCCAGGCCCTGCAGCAAACAGGCAAATTCCACTGCGATATAACCACCACCGATCACCGCGATACGACGCGGGAGCTGAGGCAGATCAAACATGTCGTCCGAAGTCAGTCCCAGCTCGATACCAGGAATACTGGCATCGCACCAAGGCTGCCCTCCGCTGGCAATCAATATGCGCGTCGCGGTCAGTTCGCGGACACCGTCCTCGGAATGCAGACGCAGCCGCCGCGAGCCCAGCAGCTCGGCGCGCGCGGCGTAGCGTTGCACGCCAACCGCATCGAGGTTTGCTGCGTAAACCGACTCCAGCCGTGCAATCTCCCGATCCTTGGCCGCAATCAGTGTCGCCCAGTCCAAGGTCGGTTCCGGCAGCGACCATCCAAAGCCGCGAGCGGCGTCGAACTCTTCGGGGAAGCGCGACGCCAACACCAGCAGCTTCTTGGGTACGCAGCCGCGGATGACGCAGGTTCCTCCCCAGCGCGAGGCTTCGGCGATGCCGACACGCGCGCCATGTTGAGCCGCGATGCGCGCGGCACGCACTCCGCCAGAACCACCGCCAATGACGAACAGGTCGTAGTCGTGCGCAGCGCGCGCGTTCGAAGCTTCAGACGTATGCGATGACAGATTCACGGATTCTCCAGAGTCCTGGGCGATCAGCGCGCCAGCTCCACTGAGCATGCAGTGTGGCCTCTGCCGACGGCAAGCGCGCCAAGGCGCTATCCTCGAGCACAACCCAGCAGTCCAACACCGATGACATTTCTGACGGTCACCCACCGCACCGAGTACCGATACGCGCGACCCGTGATGTTCAACGAGCATCGGCTGATGTGCCGTCCTCGCGACAGCCACGACCTGCGGCTGCTCGATACTCGGCTCAGCATCTCGCCTGGCGCCAGCGTGCGCTGGCTGCATGATGTGTTCGGCAACTCGATTGCGATCGCCAGCTTTCACGAGGCCGCCGACCAGCTGACCATAGTCTCGTCATTCACGGCAGAGCATTTCCCGCGCGCGCCGGCGGAGATCCTGATTGAAGACTTTGCGCGCACGCTGCCGTTCAGCTACGCCGCTGAGGACGTCTCTGACCTCGGGCGCACACGCGAGCGACACTACCCGGATCCCGAGCGCCTGGTCGATCAATGGACCAAGCGTTACGTCGAGGAAGCAAAAGGCGACACATTGGCCACGCTGACGGCGTTGACCACAGCAGTGAAGGCGCAGTTTGCGTACGCACGGCGTGAGGAGCCCGGCACTCAGACCCCGCTGCAAACACTGGAACTGGGTAGCGGAAGCTGCCGCGATTTCGCCTTGTTCATGATGGAAGCGGTGCGCAGCCTCGGACTGGCGGCGCGCTTCGTATCGGGGTATCTCTACGACGAATCGCTGCTGGAATCAGAGGTCGATGCCGCGATGATCGGTGGGGGCTCCACACACGCATGGCTACAGGTATTTCTACCGGGCGCGGGCTGGGTCGAGTTTGATCCGACAAATGCACTGGTCGGCAGCCGCAACCTGATCCGCGTTGCTGTTGCGCGCGACGCCTCTCAGGCCATTCCCCTTGGGGGCAGCTTTGTCGGCATGCCGGGCGACGACCTCGGCATGTCGGTGGACGTCACCGTCGCCGTCGCAGCCAGTCCGGGCGCGCTCTGAGGTCGCCGCCCGGACCGACCTGAGTCGCGCGACTAGAAGTTGAACTGCAGATTGGCCGACGCCATGTCGATACTGGTGTCGTTCAGTTCAAACCGCTCGTACTCGAAGCGCAGATCAACCGCCTGGCTTAGACCGAAGCGCGTGCCTACGCCGTAGGTGAAGTCAGTGCCATCGTCGCTGGAGCGCACGTTGGAGAAGCGCCCGTCGGCGTCCCAGAACAACGCGCCAGCCTTCGCATACGGCGAGAACCATTCGGTCACCGGAATATCCGCCACGACACCGGCGGTGAAACCGTTAGCCTTGACCTGATTCGCGCCATCCTCGGCTGTGCCGAAGTTGATGTACTGGCCCTCAATCGAGAAGACCGGAGACAGGCGCGCACCGATGATGCCCTTGTAGGACACGCGGCTATCCTCGACATCATCGTTGCTGTTCGGGAAATCCTGGCTCTCGATGCGGTTGTAACCCACGCCACCGCCCAGGTAGATACCACTGGCGTTCGCATCCTGTGCATACGAGGCCATCGGCAACGCCATCAAGGCACCGAGCACCGCCACCGGCAACATTCCTTTGTTTGACTTCATCGTGTCTGCTCCTAAGCTGATTGGTAAGTCCAATGTGGAATCGCTGCGCTCTTCTTCATGAGAAGCGCGGCCACGCAAGAGTGCAGTCACGGCGCTGACTCGATACTGAACTTTGCTTTCAGCTCCTGTTCACCTGCCGCGAACGGGGTGGAGTCGGCGAGGCACTTCCCGTGCCGATAACGATCGCAACGCTGGACACAACCGCGGCGATGCTACGTGCGCATCACTAGCAATATTGCTGTGTCCGAAACCATTCAAGGCTGCGGGCAATGCTCTCCTC
>JBFJKG010000370.1:0-2862 GCA_041635075.1 Solimonas sp. | reverse complement strand
TTCGCCGCCGGCCTCGGCTCCAAGATCGTGCTGCCGCTGGATGTCGCCGAGGATGCGCAGATTGACGAGGTGATGCAGGAACTGGGGAAAGCCTGGGGCGGTCTCGACATACTGGTGCACTCGATCGGCTTCGCCCCGCGCGAACAACTCGCCGGCAAATATCTGGACGCGGTCACGCGCGAAGGCTTCCGCATCGCGCACGACATCTCCAGCTACTCGTTTGCCGCGCTGGGCAAGGCGGCTCGCCCGTTGATGCAGGGTCGCGCGGCTTCGATGCTGACGCTGAGTTACCTGGGTGCCGTGCGCGCCGTGCCGATGTACAACGTCATGGGGCCTGCCAAGGCCAGCCTGGAGGCCAACGTACGCTTCATGGCCGCCGAACTGGGCGAACAGAACATTCGTGTCAATGGAATTTCCGCTGGGCCCATCAAGACCCTCGCCGCCGCCGGGATTACCGGCTTTCGCGGCATGCTGGCGCATGCGGCTAGCGCCGCGCCGATGAAGCGCAATGTCAGCATCGAGGAAGTGGGCAACGCCGCTGCGTTTCTCTGCTCCGACCTGGCCTCAGGCATCACCGGCGAGATGCTCTATGTCGACGGCGGATACCACATCATGGGCATGTCGTTTCCCGGAGACGCCTAACGCCGGGTTGTGATCTCCGGCATCACCGCCTCGCCTTCGAGCTTGGCGATAACCGCGGCCGCAACCGTGTCACCGAACACGTTTACCGCGGTACGGCACATGTCGAGGATGCGATCCACCGCAAGTATCAGGCCGACACCCTCCAACGGCAGTCCCACGGCCGCGAGTATCACGGCAATGGCCACCAGGCTCGCTGACGGAATGCCCGCCACGCCGACAGATGTCAGCAGCGCCAGCAAAACCACGACAAACTGCGTCATCAACGACAGTTCCAGCCCATAGGCCTGCGCGATGAAGATCGCGGCCGCGCATTCGTACAACGCGGTGCCATTCATGTTGATTGTGGCCCCCAGCGGCAGCACGAAGCCGGCCACTTCGTCCGAGACACCTGCGCGCTTAACGTGCTCCATGCTGACCGGGAGCGTGGCCGCCGAAGAGCTGGTGGAAAAGGCTGTCATCAGCACGGGGGTCATCGCAACCAGATAGCGACGCGGCGAAAGGCCGAAGCCGCGCAGCAGGAGCGGCAACCAGATCAACGTCTGTATCAGCAAGCCGGCGAGCACACAGGCGGCAAACAGCAGCAGCGGCTGCAAGGCACCCCAGCCGGTCTGGGCGACGGTCTTGCCAACCAGCGCAAACACGCCAAGTGGCGCGAACCTCATGATCCAGCCGGTGATGCGGATCATGACTTCGTACAGCCCGGCCCAGAACCGGCGCTGGGTCTCCGCCATGTCCGCCGGCAGGCGTGCGGCAAAGTATCCATAGAGCAGGCTGAAGAAGATCAGGGCCAGCATCTCGCCCTTGACGGCGGCTTCAAACAGGTTCGGCGGCACCATCCGCAGCAGCACACCCAACAGGTCGCCACCACCCCTGCCCTGTACGTGCTCGAGCACCGCCGCCGTATCGGCCGACAGGCCCAGCAGCGGGCCAGCCGGAGCGCCGTCGACTATCCCTGGCTGAATCAGGTCGAGCAGCAGCAGGCCGGTTATCACCGATACCGAGGTCGTGCCCAGAAAGAACAACGCAGCCTTGCCGCCGATGCGGGACACGCCACCACCGTCACCCATGCCGATGATGGCGTGAATCATCGCGCCCACGATCAGCGGCACGATCAGCATCTTCAAGCCGTTGAGGAACAGGGTGCCGATAAAGCGCGTGCTGTCGATGAACCACGGGGCTTCACCGATCAGCGCGCCGGCCGCGACCGCTGCGATCAGTGCGATCGCAATCTGCCAGTGAAGTTTCATAGGGCGCGCAAACAAAAACAGCCGTTCATGGGGCATTGAACCATGAACGGCTGCGAATTTCTCGCCGGGCGTGCTCGGCGCCGATCAGGGCTCCGTGTCGGCTGCCGGCGCGGCCTCATCAGGCTGCAGGATCTCGACCTTGATCTCGTCAGCGACAATCGTCCGATAACCTTGGAACTCACCGCCCGCAATCATCGCACCCACCCGCTGCCGCTCGGGGTCGGCGGACGACATCTCGGCGATATCCGGGCTCTGCACCGCCGACAGCGCGATCACGGCAACCCCACCGTTGGCCAGCTGGGCCTTTCCGTAGCTGACGGCGTCGGCCGTGGGCCGCGGCAGCTTGAACAACGCGTCGATCACGGCGCGCTCCACGCTGCTGTTATCCCGTCTTACCGCACTCGGTGCGTGCCAGTCGCCGCTCTTGGCAGCAACGGCTTCTTCCAGCGGTGTGCCAGCCTTCGCTGCTGCGATGACTTCAGCTGCATCCGCCTGCGCACGCGCTCTGGCCTGCTCCTGACGGAGGGCCTCACGAATGGTTTCCGCCACTTCCGACTGGCTGCGCTGGCGCGGCGCCTCATATTCCGCCTTGCGCACCACCACGACCTTGTTGTCGCCGATGGCCAGCGGCTTGCTGTTCTCGCCGTCTGCCAGCACTTCCTGTGAGAAGGCGGCCGTCTTCACCGCATCCATGGCCGCGATTCCAGCACCGCCTGCGCGCGTGAACCATTCGGTGGTCTGGACCGTCAGCCCCAGATCGCGGGCAACCGGCTCCAGTGCCGTCGGGTTCTCAAAGGCCAGTTGCTCCAGCTTCTCCAGGGTTTCCTGGTAGCTGCGCTGCCGCTCACGCGCCTGGTAAAGATCGATCAGTTCCGAACGAACAGCAGCGTTCTCGAATGCGCGTGTCACCGACGGCTTCACCTCATCCGCACGAATCACATGCCAGCCAAACTCGGTTTCAACCGGTTCGCTG
>JBFJKG010000369.1:0-2862 GCA_041635075.1 Solimonas sp. | reverse complement strand
GCGCGCCGGTGAGGCCGGACGCGGCTTCGCGGTCGTGGCCGAGGAGGTGCGTAACCTCTCGGAGCGCTCGACCAGCTTCAACGAGCAGATCCGCAAGCTGGTATCCAACTCGAAGGAAGCGGTGGCCTCGGTGCGCGATACGGTGGGCACGATGGCCTCGCGTGACCTGAGTCTCAGCGAAGATGCTCGCGGCGAAACTACCCGCCTGCTGGCGCAGATCGAGGAGATCAACCGGGGCTTGAGCACCGGAATCCAGGAAGTCTCCACCGCGCGCGAACAGATCCACAGCGCGGTCGGCAAGGCGGTGCGCTGCCTGCAGTTCGAAGACATTTCGACCCAGGCGCTGGCGACCGCGCAACGCCACGCACAACGGATCGAGGCCATCAACGCCGAGGCTTCGGCGCTTGACCCGCAGCAGGCGCATCCGAAGGCCCGTCCCGATCTGGAAGTCGAGGCCAAGGCTGGCGCCGCACCTGCGGATTCCACCAACTGGCGCGAGGCGCCGCACCGGCCGGTGGCACAGGTCTCGATGCAGGAAGGTGCGGTCGAGCTGTTCTGATGTCTGTCAACAGCCCGGCAGATCCGGCGCTGCGACGCGTGATCTACCTCTCGCGCAGCCGTCGCCAGTATCGGGGCAACGAGCTGCTCGGCCTGTGCGCGCGGTTTGCGGCCAGCAATGTCTCTAACGGCATCACCGGAGTTCTGGTCCAGACCGGTGATCACTTCGTGCAGATCCTGGAGGGCGCGCCACCCGCATTGACGACGCTGCTGCGGGCGATCGAGCGCGATCCGCGCCACACCGATTTCCGTTACCTGCTGGATGAGCCCATCGAGCGCCGCCTGTTCGGCGCCTGGAGCATGGGCTTGCTGCGCGTTGGCGAGGCATACGCGCTGACGGCCGCAGACGTGCAGCAGGTCAAGCAGTACGTCAGTCAGCAGCTGTGCAACAGCACGACGCCGCGTATCGGCGTGGAGCAGTTCATTCGCAGCCTGCCGCAGATGCTGAACCAATTTCGCATTGAGGGTGAGGGGGCGAACCGCGCCATCGGCTAGCCAAATTGGGGGGCTGCCCGCGTCCTGTGGCAGCATTCGCGGATGAACGACTCCGGCCTAGGCGACGAAGAACTGCAGGTCATCCTCAGCGGCTTGCCGTTGGCGCCGCAGCCGTTCGATCACCTGGCGCATCTGCGTCTGGCCTGGATCTGCCTGCGACGACATTCGATGCCAACCGCACTGGAGTACGCGAGCGCCGCGATTCATCTGCGCATCGCCGCCCACGATATTCCCGGGGCGTATCACGCTACGGTGACGACGGCACTGATGCAGATCCTGGACGCCCGCAATGCGGGGCAGATGACCTGGGCACGATTTCTGGAAACGCAGCAGGATCTGGTGAGCGACGCGCGCGCGGTGCTGGCGCGCCACTACACGCTGGAATGCCTGCAAAGCCTGGAGGCGCGACGTCGGTTCATCCCGCCTGATCGCGAACCGCTGCCGGAATCGGCGCCGCTGAGCCTGCAGGCGACTTCCCACACACGCTGATTCTTGACGGCCGTGGTCCAGGCACGCGACACTGCCGGCCCATCGTTAACCGATCGTTTAATAGATTAGACCCCATGTCCACAGTCGCCGCCGCAAGCCGTCCGCGCATTCCCAAGGATGCGCTGTATCAAACTCCGGCAGTTGCGGCCGGTACGGTCGTGCTGTTCGTGTCGGCGCTGGCGCTCTGGGGTGGGGCGCTATGGGCGGTGCTGCAGGGCCTGATTCCGCCGCTGCTGGCGATCGCGCTGCAGACGGTGGCATCGTTCATGCAGTTCACGGTATTGCACGAAGGCGTGCACCGTTCGCTGTTGCGCGGGTATCCACGCCTGAACGACCTGCTGGCCACCTGCGCAGGCGTGTTTCTCGGCGCAATCGGCACCTGTGCGGCATTTCGCTACGTGCATTTCGCCCACCATCGGCACACCAACGAAGCGGATCAGGACCCGGATCTGTGGAGCGGCAAGGGCGCGGCCTGGCGACTGCCGTTGCAGTGGGCTACCGCCGACATCCGCTACATCGTCATCGTGCTCGGACAGTGGTCGCAGTTGCCGGTCAAGGATCGCGTGCAGATCGTCGCCGTCACCGGCAGCCTGTTGCTCGGCTACATCGGGTGCTGGTTTGCCGGCTATGGTTTGGAGGCCACGCTGTACTGGCTGATCCCCTCGCGACTGGCGATCCTGTGGCTCGCATTCGCGTTCAACTACCTGCCGCACCATCCGCACGACGTGTTGCAGTCGCACAATCCCTATGCCGCGACCAATGCCCGTCGCGGCGGCGAGCCCTGGATGAAGTGGCTGTTCCTGTATCAGAACTACCACATCATCCATCATCTGTTTCCGAGCGTGCCGTTCTACCGCTATCAGCGGATATGGACGCAGCGCAAGGCCGAGTTCAAGGCCCTGGGCACACCGGAAGTGGCGTGGTACCGAACCGAGGTTGGGTCAGGCCGCTAGACCGGCGGCGTGGCCGGATGCCCAGGCCCACTGGAAGTTGAAGCCGCCAAGGTGGCCGGTGACATCCACCACTTCGCCGATGAAGTACAGGCCCGGATGCAGCCGCGATTCCATCGTGCTCGACGACAGGCTGTCGGTGTCGACCCCGCCTAGCGTGACCTCGGCCGTGCGGTAGCCCTCGGTGCCGCTGGCAACGATTGGCCAGTTGTGCAGGCGGTCGGCCATTTCACGCAGCGTCTGCTTGCGGATGTGGCGCAGCGCCTGGTTCTCGAATCCCAGTTCACACAGGCGTTGCGCAAAGCGTTTGGGCAGCCACTCGCTCAGCACTGTTTTCAGCTCGGTCGCCGGGCGTTGCTGCTGCGCAGTG
>JBFJKG010000368.1:0-2863 GCA_041635075.1 Solimonas sp. | reverse complement strand
GCGGTACTGGAGTCGATTCGCGCACAGGACAAGCTCAGTGATGAGCTAGCCGCGCGCATCGCGTCGGCGGTGACCAAGGCCGAGCTTGAGGATCTGTATCTGCCCTACAAGCCCAAGCGGCGCACGCGCGCCGAGATTGCGCGCGAGAAGGGGTTGGAACCTTTGGCGGATGCGCTGCTCGCAGATCGCAGCCTGGTCCCGGCGGACGCAGCGGCCGCTTACGTGAACGAGCAGGTTGCCGACACGAAGGCGGCGCTGGAAGGCGCGCGCGACATTCTGATGGAGCGCTTTGCCGAGAATGCCGATCTGCTCGGTCAGCTGCGTGGCTACCTGCGCCAGCATGGCGTGCTCCGCGCCAAGGTGTGGGAAGGGAAGGAGGCTGCCGGCGCCAAGTATTCGGATTACTTCGATCATCAGGAGCGCTGGTCGCAGGTTGCAGGCCATCGCGCGTTGGCGATGATGCGAGGGCGCAACGAGGAGGTCCTGATGCTGGACCTGGAAGTCGATGCCGACGAAACCAGCCCCTACAAGCCCGTGGAGCGCATGGTCGCGGCAAGTGTGGATGCGCGCCTTGATGGCGGCCCGGCGGATGCCTGGTTGATGGATGTGGCGCGCTGGTCATGGCGGGTCAAGCTTTCGACCAGCCTGTCGGTTGACCTGATGATGGAGTTGCGCCAGCGAGCCGAGCTGGAAGCAATCGAAGTCTTTGCGCGCAATCTCAAGGACCTGCTGCTGGCGGCGCCCGCAGGCTCACGGGCAACCCTGGGGCTGGATCCGGGTATCCGCACCGGCGTCAAGGTTGCGGTCGTCGATGGCACCGGAAAGTTGCTGGATACCACGACGGTCTACCCGTTTCAGCCCCGCAATGACGTGCGTGGCGCGCAGGCCGAGCTTGCGCGACTGATCGCGCGTCACTCAGTGGACCTGATTGCCATCGGCAATGGCACCGGCAGCCGCGAGACCGAGAAGCTGGTGTCGGAGTTGCTGGAGGCTCTGCCGCAGCCGCGACCGACCAAGGTGATCGTCAGCGAAGCGGGGGCCTCGGTGTACTCGGCCTCGGCCGCGGCGGCGGCGGAATTTCCGGATCTGGACGTTTCGTTGCGCGGCGCCGTTTCCATCGCACGGCGCCTGCAGGATCCGCTGGCCGAACTGGTGAAGATTGATCCCAAGTCCATCGGCGTCGGTCAGTACCAGCATGATGTGGATCAGCACCGCCTGGCCAAGGCGCTGGACGCTGTCGTCGAAGATGCGGTCAACGCCGTCGGCGTAGACCTCAATACTGCGTCGGTTCCTCTTCTGGCGCGCGTATCAGGCTTGGGCGGATCGCTGGCTGAGAGCATCGTCGCGCATCGCGACCGGGCCGGAGCCTTTCGCACGCGCAGGCAGCTGCTGGAAGTGGCGCGTCTGGGGCCCAAGACCTTCGAGCAATGTGCCGGCTTCCTTCGCATTGCCAATGGCGACGAGCCGCTCGACGCCTCGGCTGTACACCCGGAGGCCTACGAAGTGGCGCAGGGCGTGATCAAAGCCTGTGGGCGCGACCTGCGCAGCCTCATGGCGGATGGCAGCCCGCTGAAAGCGCTGGACCCGCGGCGCTTCGTCAATGAGCGTTTCGGATTGCCGACCGTGCGCGACATCATCGCTGAGCTGGAGAAGCCCGGTCGCGATCCGCGCCCAGAGTTTCGTACTGCGGTGTTCGCCGAGGGCGTGAACGAAATCGCGGACCTGAAGCCAGGCATGGTTCTGGAAGGAACCGTCACCAATGTGGCCGCGTTTGGCGCGTTCGTCGACATCGGTGTGCATCAGGACGGCTTGGTACATATCTCGCAACTGGCGGACCGCTACATCAAAAGTCCTCATGAAGTGGTCAAGGCCGGCGACATCGTCAAGGTGAGAGTGGTGGACGTGGACCCCAAGCGCCAGCGGATTGCGCTGACCATGCGCAAGGATGATGGGCAGCCGCAAAGACCCGCTGCTGTAGCAGGTGCGGATCGGCGCCCGTCGGAGCGACGCGCTACGCGCGCGCCGAAGCAGGCTGCTGCTGCCGCTCCCGGTTCACTGGGCGCGGCGCTGGCCGATGCCCTGCGCAACCGTCGCTGACCTGCGGCCGCCATCATGAGCATCTTCGATCGCATCATCGCGGGTGAAATCCCCGCGAGCTATGTGCATCAGGACGCGACCGCAGTCGCGTTCATGGACATCAATCCGATCAATCGGGGCCACGTGTTGGTGGTGCCGAGGCAGTCGGTGGCGACCTTGGCGGAGCTCGATGCCGACACGCGCCGTCATCTGTGGGAGTTGGCACACGCGATCGGGCTGGCGCAGCAGCGGGCACTGGGCAGCCGCGCGCAGCATCTGCTGATCAACGATGGCCGGGCGGCCAGCCAGACGGTGCCTCATGTTCACATCCATGTGGTGCCGCGCTATGCCAACGATACGCTGCGTACCTTGGGGCGCATGGTGTGGCATGTCACCACTCTGACGTTGCCGCGGCCTGAGACGCGTGGGCGCCGGCGCCGCCTGGATGCGCTCGCCGCCGCCATCGCGGAGCAGTTGCCGACGGTTCTGGGCGAACGCTAGCCGTCAGCAGGTCTGCGCGGCACCGGGTTTGGTCGAAGCCGCGTCGAAGATGCGCTCGGCATTGCTGGCCAGAAAATTACGGAAGATCAGGGGCTGGCCGTCCTGACGCCACAGCTTGTGCCCAGCGGCATCTACCGCCTGATTACGTTCGATGATCTCGACGAACTGCTTCTCGGTCCGGGCGCTGCCGGTGCTGCCGTCTGCTTCCAGGACCGGGGTTGCCATGGTCGCGGCCATGGTCGCGGTCTGGCGCAGCTTGCTGCCAGGCGCGCCCTGGATTTGTGGC
>JBFJKG010000367.1:0-2870 GCA_041635075.1 Solimonas sp. | reverse complement strand
CTTGGTCGCACCATAGACATTGCCGCCGGGGTAAGGCCATTCGCCGGCGATCGAGCCAATGTTGACGATATGCCCGCGTTCGCGCGCCACCATGCCCGGCAGCACCGCGCGGGTCAGTGTCATCAGGCCCTTGATGTTGGTATCCACCATCTGCTCCCAATCATCGAGCGATGCGCGATGCGCCGGCTCCAGACCCAACGCCAGCCCGGCGTTGTTGACCAGCACATCGACCGCCGAGAACTCCGCGGGCAGGCCGGCAATCGCGGCTTCAGTGGCCTGACGATCACGAATATCGAAAACCAGTGGCAACACCCGCGGTCCGAGTTCGCCTGCGAGCTGCTGCAAACGATCACCGCGACGGCCGGTGATGACGACGTGCGCACCATCGGCGGCAAAGCGACGCGCAATGGCCACGCCAAACCCGGCGCTGGCTCCGGAAACAAAGACAATCATGGCCTCACCCGCGGTCGTGAACTGAGGCGGGCTTGTACCGCAGCGCGCCGCGCTTCGGCAAGTTCAGCGCCCGCCCACCGTGTGCGTAGTGCCTGAGCGCTGCACGGCTTCCACTTTGGGCGCAGTACCAAACAGGCGATCACCCAGGCCCATGCTGACGCCCCACCAGTAGCTCTCATTGCGGAAGTGGTGATAGCGATGCTCACGCACCCGCCGCTGGTAGTACCTGCCCAATACGCCGCCCTGCGGGCACCAGGGAATGTGGGCCAGAAAGTGCACCCATTCGTAGTGCAGTCCCAACAGCAGATACGTGGTCAACCCGGTCAGCACCCAGGCCTTCCACGGCCATAGCACTCCAATCAGCAGTAGCGCGACAGGCAAGGTCCAAGCATGTACATGGCGCGGGATGAACACCCATCTCGGATTCCACGGGTCCGCATGATGTCGGCGGTGCGTCTTGGGCAGATAGAAATCGACCGTCACGCCCAAGATCCGTCGCGGCTTCCAGTGCAGCATGACCACATGAATCAGCCATTCGTTGACTGGAAAGTAGGCCACGAGCGCTACGGCTATCAGTGTGTCCACGGCACTGTAGTCACCCAGCAGCAGTCGCCAGGTTCCGAACAGCACGACAAAGCCGGCGATCAGCAGACTGCTGGGGTGCGACCAGAACATCGCCAACGCGGCGCGGGCACTGCGGGGCAGGTGATCCGGCGGCCGCATCGGATTGCGCTGCGCCGTTTCGCTGGCGGCCATCATGGCCTTGTCCTCGGCGCGAATATCCGTCATCTGCTGCCCCCGTTCCTGCGACCGGCCTGATCCTAAAGGCTACACCTGTCCCGGCGCGCGCCCCAAGCGTGGTCGCGGCTGTAATCGCGCCGTGGGGACATTCTTGATGTCACAGGCGAACCGAACACAGCAACCTGTTTCCAGCTGCCACCACAGTGGCCGTGGTCGACGACTACAGCGCCATCGGCCACGGATGCCCCTGCGCCGCTACTTCGCTTTGCCGCGGGGCTTCTTGGCGACCGCCCGCAACTCCTTCAGTAGCGTGTCGAGCGCACTCTCGGCCTTGGAGCCCTTGGCCCAGTCGCGGAACTGCTGCAAGCGATCTTCGTGCGCCATCACCCAGTCCAGAGCCGACTGTGCCGCGCGCTGTCGCAAGGTGATCAGATTCTTCTCACCCCGGGTCAAGGCGGCCTTGGCGCGCTCGCCGACGACGCGCGCCTCGGCGCCGAGTTGCGCGATGGTGAATTTTACCGAGGTGCGCGCGTTGCTTTTGCTGGCCTTGGCGCGCGCGGGACGCTTGGCTGATTTGCGTGCGGGTGCTGCCGAGCGAGGCGCGCTCGGCTTCTTCTTGGCCGTCGCGGCCTTCTTGGCGACAGGGGTGCTGCGCTTGCGCGGCTTTGCTTTTGCGGCCATGACTCCCTCCGATGTAACAGGAGACACCAGAATACGCGCTTCCTCAGCCAACTGCGCGGGCCATCAAGCAGCGACCAGACGCTAGTCTCTCTGACCCAACCACACGCCCATGGCCGCCAGCACAAAGCCGGCGGTTTCGCGCAAGCCGAACTCGGCGCCCAGCACCAGCGCGGCAAGCAGTGCGGTGACGGGCGGTACCAGGTAGAACAAGCCGGCCACGCGCCCCGCAGCGCCGTGGCGTAACAGCCACAGATACAGCAACAGGCCGGCGCAGGAGTTGACCAGAATCGCCCACAACGTGCCGAGCACCACCCCGGTGGATGGGACAAAGTGCAAACCTTCCAGCAGCACCGCGAATGGCAGCAATGCCAGCATCGATACGGTCAGCTGCACCAGCAGCGCCAGTCGTGGATCAAGATGCGTGCTGTGTCGCTTCTGGTACAACGTGCCGCCGCTGAGCGAGCACAGCGCGCACACCATCAGCGCATATCCGACGAGGGATCCGGGCACCCGCAGCTTGGGGCCAATCACCAGCAGCACTCCCGCCAGGCCCAGCAAGAGGCCCGGCCATGCCCAGCGGCGCAAGCGTTCACCCAGCAGCACCGCAGCACCCAGCGCGGTGGTCAACGGCATCAGGCCCGCAATCAGTCCGGCGGCCGCCGGTGACACGCCAGCACGCATGCCGGCATAGGCGAAGCCAAAGAACCCCGCCTGCAGCAGCAGGCCGGCGGTGGCGACGTGGCGCAGTTCGCGGCGATCCACCCGCGGTGCCGAACGCCACAGCAGCCAGATTCCGATGATCAAGGCCGAGCCGAGAAAGCGCAGCACGGCCAGGGTGAACGCGCCGCTACCCGCCAACGCAAACTCGGCGGCGATATAGCCGGTGCTCCACATCAGCACGAAGGCAAGACCGGCAACCGCTACTGAGGAGGGCGCAGAGCGCGCGGCAACTGTCATCAGATCTGCTCGGGATGGGCGGCGCATGATACTGCGCG
>JBFJKG010000366.1:0-2895 GCA_041635075.1 Solimonas sp. | reverse complement strand
TCTGGCGCAGGTCAGAAATCCACGATTGCTCAAGGCGCTGATCGCGGCGCTGCGGCACGCAGGCGTTCGTCTGCTGGAAGGTCATGAGGTGATCGGCTGGCAACGCACAGGCGACCGTTTGGTGGGTGTGCGCACCGCACAGACAACGATCCCGTGCGCGCAGGCGCTGCTGGCCGCGGGAGCGTGGTCAAAGACGCTGGGCGCTGCCGATATCCGCCCGGTCAAGGGTCAGATGCTGCTGTTTCGATTGCCTGCCGGCGCGGTGGCCGAGGTGAGGATCAGCGACGAGGGCTACGTCATTCCGCGGCGCGACGGTCATATGCTGGTTGGCAGTACGCTGGAGCATGCGGGTTACGACCTGACGCCTACTGACGCAGCGCGACTACAGCTGACCAGACTTGCGCGCTCGCTGGCTCCCGAATTGAACGACCACAACGCCATCCGGCATTGGGCGGGCTTGAGGCCGCACATCGCAGCGGATACCCCGCGCCTTGCGGAAGACGAGCATACGCGCGGCCTATTCCACGCGAGCGGGCACTATCGACTGGGCATTACGCTGGCGCCGGCAAGCGCCGTTACCGTGGCGACGTTGATGCTGGAGTAGTGTCCGCGCTCAGCCCATTGCTGCTGGGCCTGACGCCTTATCAGTTGCGCCAGCACTCCGTCAGAGGAGCCGTACCGGTGCGACCCTGCTGTCCCGAGGCAGCCAATGTCAGTGTGCCGCAACGATCTCCGAGCTGAGCGTTCACCGGGATTGCCGACAGCACATAGCTGTTGGGGTTGGCAGCCGGTGTCAGTGACTGGATCCGCAAGCTGTAAGTCGCACGGCCACCGTCAACCGGCACTTGGTCGGAATAGAAGATGGCAGGTCCGGGCGCGCCCCCGGCGCCCGCGGCACCAAGATACGTCCCGTTGTTATTAACCATGTAGCGCTCCATCGCGGCGGCCATGCCCACCAGCGCCGCCTGCGCGTCTGCCCGGCGAGCCTTGCGCACGTTCTCCAGATAGGCCGGATAGGCGATCGCGGCAAGTATGCCGATGACCACCACAACGATCATCAGCTCGATCAGCGTAAAGCCGGCCCGCTTTGATAGGTGGGTTTGAGTCAGAGTCGATTTCATTGCCGTTTGATCCAGAACGTCTTCTCGGTTTCGATGTCCAGGCCCGGGTTGAAGCACTCCGGTCCGATACAGATCAACGCTTCCTGCGGCAGGGTGCCGCCGATGCCCGGGAACAGAATCGTCGGGTCAGGTGGCAGACCGCCTTGGGCCAGTTCCTTGTAGCGGTCTCGGGTCGTGTTTTCCTCGCCATCGTCCTGGTACAAATCCGCAGTCGCACTGCCGTCTACGACGTCCAGTACGTAGAAGCGCGAAAGCCCTGAGGACGCCTGGCAAGTGCCTGCGGAGGCACGTCCGCCGGGTTCAAAGGTGGCAAAAAACACCTGATTGTTGAAGGTTTGCGACTCGGTCAGCACCTTCTCCCCAGTCGGAGACGCCGTTCCGCTGAAATTGAGGTAATACCCCTTTGAGGCGGCCAGACTGGCTTTCGCGGCAGCCGCGACGTCAGCGTCGTCGGAGGACACCAGGTTTTCGGTGGCATCGTAAAGATTGGAAGTGCCGACGTCGGTGATGGAGAGCGTGGCCGTGTCCTGGCCCACCAGCACATCGGGGTCACGCAGCACATAGAAGCGATCCTGCACGTCCTTGTTCAGAGGGTGTCCGCGATGGCCGGAGCCCAGTGAAATGGCGATGAACGGAGACGATACGTTCTTGCGCACTACGGCGACATCAGGAGGTGAGTAGAAGCGCCGGCCGTTGGCGGTGGTGCCGTCGCCACCCAACTGGGCGATCTTTCTGGCGGTTGCCAGATTGGCGGAACCGGTATTGGCTTTGTTGAGGATGATTCGATATAGCTGACCCGCTACGTCGACGACATACAGGCGATCAACCAGCCCGTCGCCATCGAGGTCAATCACTTTGGGGCTGGCCGGAATGCTGTACTGCATCGAGGAGATGATCAGATTCGGCTTGTCCGTCAGCGCATCCGGCTCGATGCCGCCCCACCACAGGCGCTCGCCGGTCACGGCATCGGCGATGTATACGGCGCGTCCCATGGAATCGACTGATGACTTCGGTCGAACCTTGCCGTCTTGGGCAACGTCATAGCCGCCAGTAAAGATCAACACATTGCGGTTGGAGCCATTGAACTTGATGGCTGCCGGCACGGCGCGGGACCAGCTCTGGCCTAGCTCACGATACTTGCCGCTGCCGCCACCGCGGATGACGAACTTCAGCTTTGGATTGGCGCGGTCAGTAACGTCGAGTGCGTAGTATTGCCGACCGCCCATACGCAGACCAAAGTATAGGTAGGCCTTGTTATTGGTCTGGATGCTGCCGCTGCCGTCAAGAATGGCCAAATCCCCTTCGGGATCGACAATCATCGACGACAGCAGGCCGTCTACTCCATATGGGCGGGCCGTGTAGCTATTGGCATTTTCGTAGTAGGTCGCCAGATTTGGCAGCAGTTCCGGAGGAATGAAGGCGAAATGTTCATCGCCATTGCTGGCGTTGATGGCATGCAAGCCACCCTCATTGGTGCCAAAGAAGATGGTGATGTCGGGGTTGGCCTCTGTGCCGCCGTAGGTGATCAGCAGCGGCTCTGAGTGCAATGGGTCACCCAGGCTCTTGCGGGCTTCATTGGTGATGCCGTCGGAGTCATCGTCGTTGAGGTCGAGACCACGCGAGAACTGGATGATGGCCTGGCGCTTGGCATCGCTCATCGCGGCGTCGCCAAGCATGGCCTTCGTCACCTCGGTGCGCATCTCGTCCAGTCTGTTTGCAGCGGCCGACAAGGTCTGGGCTGTCGGTGCGGTAGCGCCACCGGCATCGAGGCTGG
>JBFJKG010000365.1:0-2901 GCA_041635075.1 Solimonas sp. | reverse complement strand
CGTGGTGCCGCAGGCATTGCGCCCGCTGTATGAGCGTCAGGTCGAAACCTTTCTTGCCGACAAGCGCTTCGTCGGCTGCAACGGGCTGGACATCGAAGACTCGATGCGGGTCGCAGTCGCCGGTCTCGCCTGCCTGCTGATACTGCGGCCGGGCGCGGCCGTGTTCCCGACCCTGCGGACCGTGCTGCTGTATCCGGATGCCTTTCTGGTGATGCACGACGAGCCCGATGAACTGGGCCTGGTGTCCGACGCGCCGGTCGAGCAGATCGGTGAGTCCTGGCGTGATGACCGTGTCGTCCTCTCATGGGCGGACGTGCAGGCGGCGTTGGCCGGCGACGAGGTCAACGTCGTGGCCCATGAGTTTGCCCATCAGCTGGACGACGAAACCCCGGAAACCGAAGGCGCGCCGGCGCTGGCGGATTACAGTCAGTGGTCGGTGGTGATGACGCGTGAGTTCGAGCGCCTGCAGCGCCATCGTCGGCCGCCGGTGCTCGATGCCTACGGGGCCGAAAGCCCCGGCGAGTTCTTCGGTGTGGTGACCGAGGCGTTCTTTCAGCGCGGGGCAAAACTGCGGCAGCACCACGCCGAGCTGTACCAGCTACTGCGGGACTACTATCGACTGGAGACCGCCGCCTTGAATCCGTGGCAGGTCGCGCCATCCACAGCCCATGAGCCTGCCGATGAATGAATCCGCCGACGAGCTGTACGCGCTGATACGTCAGGGTCACAAGATCGAGGCGATCAAGCGCCTGCGCCAGCTCAGCGGCGTTGACCTGAAAGCCGCGAAGGAAGCGGTGGAGCGCATGGATACCCAGCAGTCAGCGCAGCAGGTGTTGCAGCAACTCTCGACCCGCCGCTATGCACCGCGCGCGGTAGCCGGTGCCGCACTGCCGCCGGAGGTCGTGGCGCTGGCGCGTGACGGGCAGCGACTGCAGGCAATCAAGCGTCTGCGCGAGCTGCAAGGGGGTGGCCTCAAGGATGCGAAGCTGGCGATCGACGCGGCCGTGCCGCCGCCGCCCACACGTGCCGTCGCCCGCGCGCTGCGGGTAATCGTGGCGCTGGTGCTGCTGGTACTGGGCTATCTGCTGCTGCGCTAGCGCAGCTTCACCACCAGCGCGCTGATACCGTTCTCCTCCAGCCGTGCCATCGTCGTCTGCACCCGGTTCCAGTCGTTGATTGGTCCTATGCGCACGCGGAAGAAGGTTTCGCGGCTGTCGATGGTCACGCTCTCGATGCGCGATTCGATGCCGATCAGCGCTAGGCTCGCCTTCTGGCGCTCGGCTTCGGCCTTCGCCCGGAACGAGGCCACTTGAATCAGGAAGCTGCCGGTACCGGTGTCGACCGTAGACGGCGGCACGGCGGCCTTGATCTCCTCGCGAGGAATTACGACTTCCTGGCCCTTGAGGATTTCATAGAAGGTGAAACGCTCCTTCTCCTTCGGCGGCAGCGGAATCGGTTCCGGTTTGCTGTTCTTGCGCGTAGCGGTGGCCGCGGCGGGCACCGCTTCCACGGCGCCACCGCTGGCCCCCGGCAACGCCCCCACCGGTCGCTGGATATACACCAGCGCGGCAATCGCCAGCCCTACCGACAATCCGGCGGCCAGCCAGATCCAGCCCGGCATGCCGCCGCCCGATTTGCTGGCCTTGCTGCGCGCCTGACTGCGGTTGCTGGAACGCTGTGCGTAATCGCGAGCCACTACATTTTCTCCGGGGCGCTGACGCCCAGTATCTGCAGGCCGTTGCGGATGACCTGCGCGGTGGCCTGAACCAGCGCCAGGCGTGCCGCCTGCAGTTCGGCATCATCGTCCAGCAGGAAGCGATGCTGGTTGTAGTAGCTGTGCAGCGCTTCGGCCAGGTCCTTGAGGAAGAACACCAGCGTGTGCGGTGTGTACGCGTTGGCGGCCTTCTGCAAGGTTTCCGGGTAGCGCGTCAGCAGCGTGAGCAGTTCCTTCTCGTGCGCGTTGTCGAGCCGGTGCAGCGCGGCAACGCCAGCGTCCATGGTCCAGCTTCCGCCCTTTTCCTGCAGCTGCTCCAGCACGCGGCAGATGCGCGCGTGCGCGTACTGCACGTAGAACACCGGGTTGTCGTTGGACTGCGAGCGCGCCAGATCGATATCGAACTCCAGATGCTGGTCATGCGAGCGCGTCAGGTAGAAGAAGCGCGTGGCGTCGGTGCCGGCTTCATCGATCAGGTCCTGAAGCGTGACGAAGTTGCCGCTGCGCTTGCCCATGCGCCCGGACGACAGCGTGACGAACTGGATCAGCTGCACGTTCAGCGCGTCCTTGCGGCCGGTCAGTGCCTCGATGGCCGCGCGCACACGGGCGATGTAGCCGTGGTGATCGGCGCCCCAGACATCCATCAGCGTTGACCAGCCACGGTCGAGCTTGTCGACGTGGTACGCAAGGTCGTTGCAGTAGTAGGTGGCCGAGCCATCCGCCTTGATCAGCACGCGATCCTTCTCGTCGCCCATGCTCTCGGTGCGCATCCACAGCGCGCCGTCCTTCTCATAGGTCAGACCCTTCTCGGCCAGGCGCGCCAGTGCCTTCTGCACAAAGCCGCTGTCGACAAGCGCGCGCTCGGATGTCCACTGGTCGAACTCGACCTGGAAGGACTTCAGTGTCTGGCGAATGGTCGCAAGCTGATCGTCCAGCGCCGCCCGCTGCACGGTGGCGTAATGCGCCCCCAACAGTTCGCGGCTGCGCTCGATGACGGCATCCAGATAGCGTTCCTGGCCGGCCTTGGCCTCGGCTTTCTGTGCTTCGCTGGCGTCGTCGGCCGCGCGCGGGTCGGGCGGCAGGCCTGGCAGCACTGCGGCAGCGGGTTGGTGCAAGGCATCGCCGTGTTTGGCGCGCAGGCCTTCGGCGGTGCGCCGGATGTAATCGGCGGGATAGGCGCGCTGTGG
>JBFJKG010000364.1:0-2902 GCA_041635075.1 Solimonas sp. | reverse complement strand
CTACATGATCGGTGAACCCAATCGCGGCCTGGAGGCGATGTTCACCTTCATGAACACGGCGCGCATCGGTACGGCCCTGCAAGGCGTCTGCCACGCGGAGTTGTCGTTCCAGGGCGCGCTGCGCTACGCCAAGGATCGTCGCTCGATGCGCGCGCTGCGCGGCAAGCAGGAGCCGGAACAGGTCGCCGATGCGCTGATCCATCATGCCGATGTGCGTCGCATGCTGCTGACCCAGAAGGCGGTGGCCGAAGGCGGTCGCGCGATGATCTACTTCGCGGCGCAGTATGCCGACCACATGGTCAACGGTATCGTCGAAGGCGATGACAAGAAGTACAAGTACTGGGACGACAAGCTCGGCTTCTTCACGCCGATTCTGAAGGGCTTCCTGACCGAGATGGGCCTGGAGGCTGCCAACCTTGGCATGCAGGTCTTTGGCGGCCACGGCTACATTCAGGAGCACGGCATGGAGCAGATAGCGCGTGACGCGCGCATCAGCACCCTGTACGAAGGCACCACCGGCATCCAGGCGCTCGATCTGCTCGGACGCAAGGTGCTGCTCGGGACGCGCGGCAAGGTCGTGCGCGATTTCACCAGCCAGATCGGCAAGTTTGCGCTTGAGCATATGAGCAATGCCAAGCTTCGCAGCTATTCGACACAACTGGCGCGCTATGCCGCGGAGTGGAACGTGCTGACGATGCGCGTGATGCTGATGGCGCGCAAGGACCGCGAGGTCGTCAGTGCCGCCAGCCACCACTTCCTGATGTACTCGGGCTACGTGATGATGGCGTACTTCTGGGCAGTGCAGGCAGCGGTCGCGTCGAAGAAGCTGGCCCAGGGCGGTGACGAGAAGCCGGAGTTCTACAAGGGCAAGATTGCGACCGCGCGCTTCTACTTCGATCATCTGCTGCCGCGCGCCAAGGGCCACGCCAGTTCGATGATCAAGCCGAGCAAGTCGCTGATCAAATTGCCGGTCGAGAGCTTCGTGTTCGAGTAATCGATCAGGCAACACAAAGAAAACGGGCGCCTGTCAGGCGCCCGTTTTTTATTGGCTTGCCAACTAGTGCCCGGTTACACGCGGCCCGAAGTTGTAGCGCAGGCCGAGTTCAACGCGGTCATCATCCCCGCCTTGCAGCGCCGCCTGGAAATCCAGCTCTGGCGTGAAGGCGAACAGTCCGGTCAGCCGTACCGAGGTGTCGGTGCTGTCGAACACGTCGGTGTAGCGGACCTCGGGATTCATCTCGAGCCGCGGCATGACCTGCCAGCGCAGGCCGGCGCGAAGGCCGTAGCCGGAATCGTCCACCGGGCCGGCGTCGATGTTCTCGAAGGTGGCACCGAGATTGAGATCAATGACATTGCTCAGCGGGGTGTGAAACAGTGCGCCGGCCGTGATCTGATCGAGGTCGCCCACGTCCGAGTATTCGCCGATCAGCGCAAAGTTGTCGGCAATGCTGCCGGACCCTGCAATCCGAAAGCCGGAATCGTCATTGTTTCCGTAGTCACGGTTCAGGTAGCCACCTTCAACGAAGGTGTAGTTATGGGCAACGGCCGAAAGCGGGAGCAGCATCGCTGCAACAGCAAAGGCTTTTCCGGTGATCTTCATCTTGAGTCTCTCCGTTATGTAGGTGCGCGCAGTCAGGTCACAACAGTCACGCTACCCCGGCTTGCTCGCGACTCACTTCTGGAGTGAGTCCCGTCGCAGTCAGGGCCAACACAGAATGCGCGCTTGGGCCTGAACCGGTTCTGAACTCAACCGGCGCCGCGTCTTCCCATTGCGGAATGGAAGCGCAGCGCGGTGGCCCAGCTAGCAGCCGCTGCGCGCCAGCGCCGAGGCGAGCTCACGCAACTGGGCATTGAAGGCTTCGGCCTGCCCGGTGCCATGGGGTCGACGCAGCCGCGCTTCGATTTCCCCCTGCTCACGCAACAAGGCTTCACAGTCGCTGCCGTAGTCGCGGGGTGCCGGCTTCTTGCCCGCGCTGCCGGCAGCACCAATGGACTTGATCGTGCCGTCTTCCGACACCGCCTCGATGGTGGTGAAACTGTCAGGCTCCATGCCGGGGTCCGCTGCGGACGGAGTCGATCCCGAGAAGAACGGCAGACCCGAAGCGCTGCCCTGTGCCTGAGGCTGCGCCTGGTATTGTCGATACTTGGCGACGCCTACCAGCAACAGCGCGGCGATGCTGATGATCGAGATGATCCACAGCACCGGGTCGCGCGACTGCTTGGATTCATGCGCAGCAGCGCGCGCAGCTCCGCGCTTCCTTCTGCGGTCAACAGCATGGAGGTCATTCATGGCGAGTGCGGGAGAGTGTCAAAGCGTGGCGGCCAGTCGCGATGCCTGGTTGATGGCGCGCTTGGCGTCGAGTTCGGAGGCGACATCGGCGCCGCCGACCAGATGCACCTTCGCACCCGCGGCAAGCAGCGGTTCCTGCAATTCACGCAGCGGTTCCTGGCCTGAGCAGAGGATGATGTTGTCGACCTCGATCAACGTGGCGTTCTCACGCTTCTCGCCGTAGCTGATCAACAGGCCGCGCTCGTCTATCGACTCGTAGTTGACGCCGCCGATCATCTCGACCTGCTTCATCTTCAGCGCGGCGCGATGTATCCAGCCGGTCGTCTTTCCTAGGCGCTTGCCCAGCGATTCGCTCTTGCGCTGCAGCAGCGTGACCTTGCGCGCCGGCGCGGTGATATCCGGCTTGGTCAGGCCGCTGCGCGCTACCTGCGGATCGGTGACACCCCATTCCTTGTTCCAGGCCGCCAGATCCAGCGTGGGCGAATGGCCGTCATGCACCAGGTACTCGGAGACATCGAAGCCGATGCCGCCTGCGCCAATCACGGCCACGCGTTCGCCAACCGGCTTCTTGTGCAGCAGCACGTCGATATAGCTCAGCACCTTGCCGGTCTT
>JBFJKG010000363.1:0-2913 GCA_041635075.1 Solimonas sp. | reverse complement strand
CTGTCCGCCCATTTCGCTGCTCCTGCACGCCTGAACGTGCTGTGTCCTTGTGTGCCGATCCCTTGCTGCCATCACCAGCCAGGGCCGCCGTCTTTCGTTTTTATGTCGACTTGGCAGTCGTTATTTTATATATATTTTTATGCGATCTTAATATCTTTTAAAACTGTGCCAATGTCAACAATAAAATGTCAGAAGGCTCCAATACCTCACCTATTGCCACTTACCGCTCCTGCCGGATTTCCGGCTTCCACAAAACTTAGAAACTGCCCTTGAACCAATCACCCGCGCGCTGTACCCAGTGGCCGAAGCCTTGGCTCGGTACGCGTCCGCCCTGCGGCTGACTCTGCCGGCCATAGATCAGCAGGCCCGCAGCCGTCGAGTAGGCGGGATTCCGGGTCACGTCCTTGAGTCCTTCGACGTTCTGCGGCACGCCAACACGCACCGGCAGATCGAACACCTCTTCGGCCAGCTCAACCACGCCCGGCATCTGCGCCGAGCCCCCGGTCAACACGAGGCCGCCCGCAATCAGCTCCAGCCAGTCGGAGCGCTGCAGTTCCTTGCGGATGAACCGGAATAGCTCCTCGTAACGGGGCCGAATGACCTCGGCCAGCGTCAGCCGCGAGAGCAACCGTGCCGGCTGGTCGCCGACGCCACGCACCTCAATCTGCTCGCTGTCAGCCGCGAGCTGCGGCATGGCGCAGCCGTAGCGCACCTTGATGTCTTCGGCAAAGGGGGCCGGCGTGCGGAATGCCACGCTGATGTCGTTGGTCACCTGATTGCCTGCAATCGGCAGTACGGCCGTGTGGCGAATCGTGCCGCCCCTGAAGACCGCCACATCCGAAGTGCCGCCGCCGATATCAACCATGCAGACGCCAAGATCACGCTCGTCCGGCAACAGCGTGGCGTAGCTGGAAGCCAGGTGCTGAAGGATCATCTTGTCAACGCGCAGGCCGCAGGACTCCACGCACTTGTAGATGTTCTGTGCGGCCGAGATCGAGCCGGTGACCATATGCACCTTGGCTTCCAGGCGTACGCCGTGCATCCCGATCGGGTCCTGGATGCCTTCACGGCCGTCGACCACGAACTCCTGCGGAATCACATGCAGGATCTTCTGATCCGCGGGAATGGCAATGGCACGCGCAGCGTCCATCACGTTTTCCACATCACGCTCGGAGACCGAACCGGCCTTGACCGGCGCCACGCCCGTGGAATTGAAACTGCGGATATGCGTGCCCGATATGCCGACATAAATCGATTGCGCCCGGCAGTTGGCCATGTGCTCGGCGTTTTCCACCGCGCGCTTGATCGCCTGGGTGGTCTGCTCAATGTTGACGACGTCGCCGCGGTTCATGCCCCGCGAGACGTGCTCGCCCCGACCGACGACTTCTACATGCCCTTCCGGCATGATCTGACCGACCACCGCCACGCACTTCGACGTGCCGATGTCCAGCCCCACCAATAGGTTGCGTTCTTCGCGACGCGCCATGACTACTCTCCTGTTTGTTTTGGCTTCGCAGACTCCGGCGGGCGCCAGCCCACCGAGAAGCCGTTGGTGTAGCGAAGGTCCACATAAGCCACTTCAGTCATCCGGTCGCGCAATGCCTGCTGCGCCGGCCCCATCAAGGTTTCCAGCGCCTGCACCGGGTCACCGCGCCCGAAACGCAGTTCAATCTCGGTCGCCGTGCGGGCAGTCCATTCCCCACGGGCATCGCGGGAGAGGCCGACCAGGCCAAACTCGCTGTCGACCAGACGCAGCGACAATTGTCTGAACGCCGCCGCCACCAAAGCCTCCGAACCCTCCGGCCCGCTAAGCTGCGGCAGGCCCTCCGGAAGGGCGCCCGCCGGCTGAAACGCACGCGACTCGCTGTCCAGCAGCTTCGCCTCACCCCAGCGTGCGAACGGTTGTCGCTCCCAGACTCGCAGGCGCAACTGATCCGGCCATACCCGTTCGACCCGGGCCCGCGCGACCCATGGAATGCCTTCAACCGCCTGCTTGGCGGCCTCAAGATCGAATTCCGCCAACGAACTCTGCAGATGGGGACGGATGACCGACTCCACCTCGGCCGCGTCCACGCGTTCGAACACACCTTCAATACGCACTTCCCGAATCAGGTCGGCACCGCTCAGGGTCAAGGCCAACCAGCCGCCGCCCAGCAATGCGACCGCCGCCGTAAGCCCGGCAATCCACGGCAGCCAGCTGCGCGTGGTCTGACCCGCCTCGGCTTCCAGGTCTTCAGGCAAATCGTCCATGGTCATGGCCCATGCGGTCATCGACCGCTCTCCAAGGTCCCCAGCAGAATCCGCCAGCACAATTCGTCGTAGTCGATGCCACGGGCCTTCGCCGCCATCGGCACCAGGCTGTGCGAAGTCATCCCCGGCACCAGATTGGCCTCGATCAGCCACGGGCGGTTGTCGGCGTCGAGCATGAAGTCCACGCGACCCCAGCCGCGCGCGCCAAGCAGCGCGAATGCGCGTAACGACAGTGCCTGGACGTTTGCCTCGGTCGCGGCATCCAGCCCGCTGGGGCAGTGGTAGCGCGTGGCGTCGGACAGGTACTTGGCGTTGTAGTCATAGAACTCGCCATCCGGTTCGATCCGGATGCTCGGCAGCGCCTCACCATTGAGCACCGCACAGGTGAATTCGTGCCCCTGGCTGCCGCCGGGTACGAACCGCTCGGCCATCACGGTGCGGCCGCTTGCGCCCAGCGCCAGCTGCCAAGCTGCGTGCAGATCCTGCACACGCTTGACCTTGCTGACGCCGACGCTGGAGCCCTCATCCGACGGCTTGATGATCAGCGGGAATCCAAAACGCAGCGCTGCCTCCTGCAGATCCTGTTCACGTTCGATCCAGAGATAGTCGGGTGTCGGCAGACCCTCGGCCTTCCACATGCGCTTGGTGCGCAACTTGTCCATG
>JBFJKG010000362.1:0-2917 GCA_041635075.1 Solimonas sp. | reverse complement strand
GACTCACGTCGACATACTGCCAGCGCCTGCTCGCCACCGGTCGCCATGAACACTTCGTGGTCGGCGTGGAATATCTGATAGAGCAACTGGATGTTGATGGGCTGATCATCCACCACCAGCAGGCGCGGGCGGCGACCATAGAGCGCAGCGAGGCTGAGGTCATTCATGCTGCAAGTCCTGCCGCAGCTGCCGGCATACATCCAGCGCACGCGCAAACTCAAGTTGGTGAACGGCCGTATCCAGATCCGCGGCCTGAGTCGGCGCTCTCGCCGAAAGGGCGGTGCTGAGTTCGGCCTGCAGGTCCAAGGCTCGCATATTGTGATCGGCCAGCAGCGCTTCAAGCTCCTGCAGACGCGCCAACACCTGCGGCAGTGTGACGGCCTGTTGCGCGGGCGGCGCGGGCGCGGACACATCCAGTCGCTCGGCCTCGGCCGTCAGCGCCTCGACCGCGCGCGCAAGCACTCGCTCCAGTTCGGCAATCAAGGGGGGTAGCGCCCCCTTTTCCGCGCCGTCGGCAAGTGCGTCCTCCAGTCGCGCGGCTGTTTGTGCCAGCACCGGGGCACCCAAAGTGCCGGCTACCCCCCTTAGTGCATGCAGCTCGTTTGCAATGGCCTGCTCGGCCTCGCTGCCGTCTGCAGCGCGCACGCGGGCGACCACGTCGCCGAAACTTGCGCCGAAGGCGCGCGCCTGCCTCACGAACAGGCCGCGATTGCCGCCGAGCCGCGCTAGCGCCTGTGCAAATGCAAACTCGCCGGTAGCGGCTTCATGCGTTGGCTTCAACCCTGCGCCCGGAGACGTCGCCACGGCCTGGGGGGGGCGCCCGGCATGCCGCAGCAGCAGGGGCACCAGCTCCTCGATATCGAACGGCTTGCCGATGTGGTCATTCATCCCAGCCGCCAGGCATGCAGCCCGGTCAGCCGCCATCGCGTTGGCGGTCATGGCGATGATCGGCAGCTGGGTCAGATTGAGCTCGCGACGGATTCTGGCCGTGGCTGCCAACCCATCAAGCTCCGGCATCTGCATATCCATCAGCACCAGGTCAAAGGGAGGACTCGCGTTGCGTATCGCATCAATGCCGGTCAAACCGTTGTCGGCCACGGTCACCTGCGCACCCTCCGCAGACAGCAGCTCGCGCGCCACCTGCTGGTTGGTCAGATTGTCCTCCACCACCAGAATGCGCATGCCCTTCAGGCGCGCGCTGTTGTGACGAATCGCCGGAGTCTGCTTCCAGACCTGGCCACGCCCTGCGCGCGCGTCGGCCACGACATCAAACAGCATCGACGCCGTAACCGGCTTAACTAGAAAGCCGTCGAGCACCCCCTGCTCCTGCTCGATCTTCTGCGCCAACGACTCACGCGCATAAGCAGTGGCCATGATGATCAGCGGCGCCTTCTCACCAAGTTCATCGTTGCGGATCCGCTCGCTGACTGCCCAGCCATCCATCCCTGGCATGCGCCAATCGATGAACACCACGTCATAGGGCGTGTGATCGCGTTTGCTGCGCTCCAGCAACTCCAGCGCGGCAGCACCGCCATCCGCGGTGTCGGCAACCCAGCCGAAGCTGCTGGCGAGCGCCACCATGATCTCTCTGGCGCTGGCGTTGTCATCAGCAATCAGTACCCGCAAGCCCTGAATCTCGCGCGTCTCGTGCGCGGTCGCAGCGGCATCGCCCGAAACGGTCCCGGAGGTTTGCGTCACCGGCTTCAGCGTGACCGTGAACGAAAACGTGCTGCCCTTTCCGGGCTCGCTTTGCACGGCGATATCGCCGCCCATCATGCGTACCAGACTACGGCTGATCGCGAGGCCCAGGCCGGTACCGCCGAAGCGCCGACCCGTTGATGCTTCCGCCTGCTCAAAGCCCTCGAAGATCCGGGCGATCTGCTCCTCGCTCATGCCGATGCCGGTGTCACGCACGCTGAAGGCAAGCTTGAGATGATCCGCGCCCTGCTCCAGCACCTTGAGCCCGAGCACAACCTCGCCGTGCTCGGTGAACTTCACTGCGTTACCGGCGAGGTTCAGCAACACCTGCTGCAGGCGCAAGGCGTCGCCCAGCATCCGGTCCGGTAGCGCAGGATCGATATCAAACAACACCTCGACATCCTTGGCGCCGACATTCGCGGACAGGATGATGCCGATGTCGCGCAACAATCTGTCGATCTGGAACGGGTGGGCATCCAGCGCCAGCTTGCCCGCTTCGATCTTCGAAAAGTCGAGAATATCGTTGAGTATGCTCAACAGGGTCCGCGCCGCAGACTCCGCCTTGCTGGCGTAATCGGCCTGCCCGAAACTCAGCGGTGTACGCTGCAGCAACTGCAGCATGCCAAGAATTGCATTCATCGGCGTGCGAATCTCGTGGCTCATGTTGGCCAGGAACTGGCTCTTGGCAACGCTGGCCGCCTCGGCTTCCGCACGCGCCTCGTTCAGGGCGCGTTCTCGTCGCTGCACCTCGGTCTGGTCAATCGCTATCGCCAGATAACCGAAGATGCTGCCATCGGCTCCGCGCAGCGTGCTGACCTTGAGCCTGACCGGGAATCGGGAGCGATCCTTGCGGATGTAGGTCCAGTCGTTCTCGTCCGAGCCGGCAATCCGGGCCTTGGCCACCAACGACTCAAAGCCCGGCTCGACGTGAACGCCCAGTTCGGCACTCAGTTCACGGGCGCGCGCTGCAATCTCATCTCGATCATGCACCCTGCCTGGCGCCTGCTTGCCGAGCAGTTCCGCCTCCGTATAGCCGAGCGTCTGTTCCGCAGCAGGATTGAACAGCGTGATCTTGCCCTGAGCATCGGTGGCGATAATCGAGTAGCCGGCGTTCTCCAGTATCGCCCTCTGTGTTGCTACAGCGGTTTCGAGCTTTGCCGTTCGCTCCTGCACCTGCTGCTCCAGCGTCGCATTCAGCTGCAGCAGCTTCTGTTGGGTC
>JBFJKG010000361.1:0-2928 GCA_041635075.1 Solimonas sp. | reverse complement strand
TGTCAGTACGTGCTTTCGGCTGCGGGCAAGCGGGTGGGCATCCTCTCAGATGCGGGCCATGTCACGCCGCATATGCGCGCGGTGCTCGGCGGTTGCGACGCGCTGATGCTGGAATGCAACCATGATCCGGAGTTGTTGCGGGTCGGCCCCTACACGGCGGCGCTGAAGCGCCGGGTCGGCGGTGACCGGGGCCATCTCTCCAATCAGCAGGCCGCGGGGCTGTTGCGCGGGCTGGAGATCGCCAAGTTGCAGCATCTGGTGCTGACCCACCTCTCGGAGACCAATAACACGCCGCAGCATGCACGCGGCGTGGTCTGCGAGGGGCTGGGCTTTGACGCCGATTGGATCGTCTGCGCCGCGCAGAATCAGGGTCTGGACTGGCGCGAGGTCGCCTGAAGCCGACACCGGCCGCCGGTCAGGTGGTTGACGGGCGCTCGGTTGCGGGCCGAAACATGCGAAAATGCGCGCCCTTCATTTGCCCGTCTGCGCGTTGGCGTAGACCTCGCCAAGGAACGTCATGGGTCTGACCGTCCTGCCCGGTGCCGAGAGTCTCTCGGCCTTCCGTATTGCCCGTTTGCTCAAGGAACTGGAACCGCAGGCCCCGGGGCTGAGCGGCCTCAGGGTGCGCGATCTCTATCTGGTAGAGGGCGACGGCCTGGCGACAACGGACCTGCGGCAGTTGCTGGGCCCGGGGCCGGACGCCATCGAAAGCGCCGATCTGGTGCTTTATGTGCTGCCGCGGGTGGGTACCACCTCGCCCTGGTCCAGCAAGGCCACGGATATCGCCCGCGTTTGCGGGCTGGCCGGGGTGCGCCGGATCGAACATGGCCGCGCGTATCTGTTCGACGGCATCCAGAGCCTGCCGGAGTCCGCCTGGGCGGCCTTGCATGACCCGATGATGGAGTCGGTGCTGACCGATGTTGCGCAGATGCAGCGGATGTTCGAGGTGCAGCAGCGCCGCGAGCTGCGCCGGGTGGACGTGCTGCGCGGCGGCGAGGAAGCGCTGGTGGCTGCCAATCGCGATTGGGGTCTGGCGTTGTCTGCCGACGAAATCCGCTATCTCGCCGACTACTACCGCAGCGCCGGGCAGAACCCGAGCGATGCCGAGTTGATGATGTTCGCGCAGGTCAACAGCGAGCACTGCCGGCACAAGATTTTCAACGGCGAGTTTACGGTGGATGGTGAACTGCAGCCGCACTCGCTGTTCCAGATGATCCGCATGACCTACGCCGCCAGCCCGCAGGGTGTTTTGTCCGCGTACAAGGACAACGCCTCGGTCATCGAAGGTCATACCGCGATGCGCTGGTTCGCTGAAGCGGACCACGTCTGGCGCCGGCACGATGAACCCGTGCACATCCTGATGAAGGTGGAGACGCACAACCATCCGACCGGCATCAGCCCGCATCCGGGCGCTGGCACCGGGGCCGGTGGCGAGATTCGCGACGAGGCCGCGACGGGTCGCGGGGGCAAGCCCAAGGCGGGGCTCAGTGGTTATTCCGTATCCAATCTGCGCATTCCCGGATTCGAGCAGCCCTGGGAGGCTGATCTGGGCCGTCCGCCGCGTATGGCTTCAGCGTTGCAGATCATGCTGGAAGGGCCGATCGGCGCTGCGGCGTACAGCAATGAATTCGGACGGCCTGCGCTCAACGGCTATTTCCGCAGCTACGAGCAGATCACCGCCGACGGCCGCAACCGTGGCTACCACAAGCCGATCATGATCGCCGGCGGCTACGGCAACATCCGCGCCGGGCATGTCGAGAAGCGTGAAGTAGTGGCGGGTGCGCAGCTGATCGTGCTCGGCGGTCCGGCGATGCTGATCGGACTGGGCGGTGGCGCTGCGTCGAGCATGGCCACCGGCGCCAGCTCGGCAGAGCTGGATTTCGCATCGGTACAGCGTGCCAACCCGGAGTTGGAACGCCGCTGCCAGGATGTGGTTGACGCTTGCTGGGCGCTCGGCGATGCCAATCCGATCCTGTCGATACACGACGTCGGCGCCGGCGGTATTTCCAATGCGTTGCCGGAACTGGTGGACGCTGATGGCCGCGGCGGGCACTTCCAGTTGCGCGATGTGCAGTCCGCCGATCCGGCGTTGTCGCCGATGGAAATCTGGTGCAACGAATCACAGGAACGCTATGTGCTGGCGCTGGACGCCGCCGACGTGGAGCGCTTTGCCGCCATCTGCGCTCGCGAGCGTTGCCCGTATGCAGTGGTCGGCACCGCGACCGTAGAGCCGCAGTTGATTGTTGAAGACGGATTGGATGGCAGCCGGCCGGTGAATCTGCCGATGCCGGTGTTGCTGGGCAAGGCGCCGCGCCTGCAGCGCAGCAGCCGGCGCCAGCCCAGCCAGTTTCCGCCGCTGGATACCGCGGCGATCAGCATGGCTGAGGCAGTCGATCGGGTGCTATGCCTGCCGTGCGTAGCGTCCAAGAACTTCCTGATCACGATTGGCGATCGCAGCGTCGGTGGTCTTACGGTGCGCGACCAGATGGTTGGCCCTTGGCAGGTGCCGGTGGCGGACTGTGCGGTGACGGCAACCGGGTTTGAGGCCACCACGGGCGAGGCCATGGCCATGGGTGAGCGCACGCCGCTGGCCTTGCTGGATGGCCCGGCCTCCGGACGCATGGCGGTGGCCGAAGCGGTGCTCAATATTGCTGCCGCACGTATCGACAAGCTTTCCGATATCCGCCTGTCGGCGAACTGGATGGCCGCATGCGGCCAACATGACGAGGATGCGCGCCTGTTCGACACGGTGCGGGCGGTGGGTGCCGAACTGTGTCCGCAACTGGGGATCGCGATTCCGGTCGGCAAGGATTCGCTGTCGATGAAGAGCGTGTGGTCGCAGGACGGCGAAACCCGCACCCAGACTGCACCCTTGTCTTTGATTGTCACGGCCTTTGCGCCGGTGCGCGATGTGCGCGCGTCGCTGAC
>JBFJKG010000360.1:0-2933 GCA_041635075.1 Solimonas sp. | reverse complement strand
GGCTGTCAGCCCCGAACGACACCGTATTCCACTTGTCGAAGGATTGGTGCCGGCGGTCATTCTGCGGCTTTCGACTACGGCCATTTGCTACACTCCAGCGACTCCATTGAATCAGGTATCCGATGCTCAACCCTCGCGGCCGCAAGGCTCTCGGCGCGCTTCTGGTGTGTTTTGTCAGCCTGCTGCCCAACACAGTCGTGGCACAGGCCGACCCACAGTCGATGAAGCTGGATCAGGCCGTTCAGGCCCTCAAGGATGAAGTGGTCGAGTTCAACCGCGAGGCTCAGGCGCTGGAAAACGAAGTACTGTTGCCCACCACCGCGCGTCTGTCCGTTTATCTGAACGTCAAGGTCAACGGCCTGTTGCTGGAAGAAGTCAGCGTTATGGTCGATGAAGAGCGCCCGGTGATCTATCGCTACGATGCCAAGGATGCGCGCGCCCTATTAAATGAGAGCAGCGCTCAGCGGGTGCTGCGGACCCAGGTAACCGCCGGGGCACACCGGATTCGTGTCAACTTCAGCGGCCATTACGCCGATGACAAGGCCGACGCACCGCCGATTACCGATAGTTTTGAAGCCGTCTTCGACAAGGCGACGGAGGAAGCTGAACTGGAGTTCACAATCGCCCGCGAGCGCCGCCTTGGCGGCAAGCCGCGACTCTCCATGAAGCAGTGGAGGCCGGGCCGATGAAGCGTCAGTTGAGCATTGTTTTGCTGACCATACCGGCACTGAGCCTGCTCGCACCGCTGGCAAACGCTGCAGAGTTGTACGTGCCGGGGACCACAGCAGACCCGCGCGTCCGGACTGCACACTACCTGAGCAGAGACGATCGGCATTTCTCGGCATTGGTGGAGCTACGGCTGCTGGATCCCGCCAACGAGCCGGGACGCATGCCCACCGAGTTTCAATGGCGGCTTGCCGAAAGCTACCTGGCTTTCGGCATGCGTGATCGTGCCGAGAGCGTCTATAGAAACCTCGGGGCGTCGGCTGCTGACCCGGTCGCGATGGCTAAGGCCCGGCTGCGTGTTGCCGAGTTTGAGTATGAGCGCGGCTACTACGCTCAGGCCCGCGCCACGCTGTACCGCATGCGCGAGAAGCTGCCCAAGGAACAGTTCGTTGCCTGGCAGGATCTGCTTTCGCGGGTACTGCTGGCTGAAGGTCGGTACAGCGAAGCGGCCGAGACGCTTTCCGGCCCGGACAACTCGCGCGATCAGACCGACTACATGCGGTACAACCTCGCGGTATCACTTATTAATGACGGCCGCGCCCCACAGGGACAGACCGTGCTGGACCGCCTGGGCCGACAGGCACCCGCCACCGAAGAGGATCTGGCGCTGCGTGATCGCGCCAATCTGAGCCTGGGATGGCATTTCCTGCAGTCACAGCAAGGCGGCACGGCCAAGCCAGTGTTCTCGCGAGTGCGGGTGGAAGGTCCCTTCTCGAATCGCGCGCTGCTGGGGCTGGGCTGGGCCGAGCTCGCACCTCAGGGCTCGCGCGTCACGAAGGTCGAGGTCGGCGACGAAGAGCCTGATACCGGCCCGTTCACCACCTTCTCCAGCCTTGGCGTGCTGCTGCGACCGGGATTTTTGCAGGACGACGTGTTCAAGCGCGCGGGGCTGCGCAGCTTCCGGTTGCGGAAGGCCAAGCCTGAGGAGGAAGAAGCTCTGCGCAAGGCCCTGGTGCCGTGGGTCGAACTGATCTCGCGCGACCCGATGGATCCGGCAGTATTGGAAGCCTGGCTGGCCATTCCGTTCTCTCTGGACCGCCTCGGTGCGCACACGCAGGCATTGCAGTACTACGAACGAACGGTCGGCGTACTCGAAAATAGCCGCAAGCGCATGAATGAGGCCATCGTCTCCATCCGTCAGGGCCGCATGATCGAGACCATCATGCGTCGCGAAATCGATTCCGAGTCTGGCTGGGACTGGAAGCTGCTGGACCTGCCCGACGCGCCGGAAACTTACTTCCTGCAAGGTCTGCTCGCTGAACACCGCTTCCAGGAGGCGATCAAGAACTATCGCGATCTGCGCCTGTTGGAGCGCAATCTCAGTACCTGGCGCCAACGTCTGGACACCATCGATACCAACCTTGGCGGCAGCGATGCCGGAGCCGCGCGCGCGCTGCTGTCACGAACAGCGGATAGCTGGAAGGCACCCTGGACCGGGCTCAAGATCAAGCTGCGCACTGACTCGACCATGGCCGCCCCGGGCAGCTATCAGACACCGGTTTCGGCAGCGGCGCTGCCCGCTCCGGAGCTGCGTCTTGCCCCACTGCCGCAGGAGTTCCGCGGCGCCCATGAGCGCTCGCGCGGGCTACGCGGCCGCCTCGACAACCTCAGCGCACAGGTAAGTGCGGCAGCAACCGAGCAATCACGTCTCCTGCAGACGATGTCGCTGCAGGAACTCGAAGGTCAGAAAAAGCAAATTGAGCGTTACATGGTCGAGGCGCGCTTTGCATTGGCGCGACTCTATGACCGGCAGCGCAAAGGGCAACTCGACGATGAATAAGTCTTTATCTGCCTTGCCACTGGCCCTTGCCGTCGGCCTCAGCGTGGCGGCGTGCACACCTGCGGCGATCAAGAACGCGGCGCCCAGCATTGGCAAGACCGTAGGCAAGCTGGATCAGCCTTCACAGGATGTGCTGCCAATCATCACCTCTGAGCCGGTCGCCGCTGATCCGGAGAAGGCAGTCGCCAACTACCGCGAATTGCTGGCACTGACTCCCGACCCGGAAACCAAGGTTGAGGCCAAGCGGCGACTGGCCGATCTGCAGGTTCAGATGGAAGACGTCCGTGGCAACACTGCCGAGTCAGAGAAGGCTCTGCACGAAGCCGTCAAGATCTACAACGAACTGCTGAATGCCAATCCGCTCGACAAGAAGAACGACCGTGTCTTCTATCAGTTGGCGCGCGCGCAACAGAATCTGGGTGAAGTG
>JBFJKG010000359.1:0-2945 GCA_041635075.1 Solimonas sp. | reverse complement strand
CCATCGGCACACGCTGCGTGAGCTGGTCGCGCAGACCGTTGAGTGCCGGTGCATAGCGGATCCGCCCGGCCAGGGTCGGCGGTATCGCGATGATGGCTTGCTGCGCCTGCACACTGAAATCATCGCCCCGCACGATGACGCCGGTTTCGTTCTGCTCGATGCGGGTCACGGGCGCCTGCAGCAGCAGCTGCTTGCCCAATGCGGCGGCCATTTCCAGGCAGATGCGCTGCGAGCCGCCGGTGATACGCGAGTCCTGGGCGCCGTCAGCGGTGTTGATCAGGTTCTCGAGCGAGCCGGCAGAGTGGATGTAGAACAGGACGTGCAGCAGCGAGACATCGCGCGGTTGCGCCGAGAACACCGACTCGATCATCAGCTGCACCAGCGAGTTGCCGTTGCCGCTGTACAGGTTCTTGTCCATCCAGCTCTGGAAGGTCTGGCTGTCCCATTCCTGCGCTTTCGGTGCTGTCCACGGCTTATCCAGCGGCACCTCGGCAGCCATGCTGTTGAGTCGCATGATCGCGATCTGCGCATCCACCGCGCCGAGAAACGCCCCCGGCGGAATGCGGCCGGCGTACTCCGAGCGCCGGTTGTCGCGAAAGTCCACCAGCTTGCCGTCGGTGTAGGTCTTGAAGGTGGTCAACTGCAGCTCGTCTATCAGGGCCAGCACCCGATCCTGCGTGGGGCCTACCCACTGGCCGCCAATCTCAACCACCGTGCCGGCACTCGCACCTGGCGCGGCGACGCTGTGATTAAGCGTCCGTCCACCAACGCGGTCGCGTGCCTCAACCACCAGTACCTCGCGACCCGCGGCCTGCAGCCGGCGCGCAGCGGTCAGCCCAGCCAGTCCGGCGCCCACGATGACCACCTGTGTCTGATGATGGCCGCGCGTGGCGGGTGTGTCTGCTGCGTGGGCACTGCCGAGCGGGCTGCTGGCATCGCAGCCCGGCAGCAGGGTAGCGCCCAAGGCGGCGGCGCCGGTGAGCAGCTGACGACGGGTGAATTCGGGTGTTTTCATGATGAGTCCTCAGCGGGTCAGATCGGCCCAGACGGCGGTTTCCAGATAGTCATTTTCCAGCGCATCGCCGCTGCCCGGTGATAACCGCGTGCCAGTGTCGATGAGCACCGAGCGGCTGGCGTCGGCCGTAACCCAGGGCGCGAGCATCAGGAACTCCGGCTTCTCGCCCTGATAGGCGCGGTAGTCCTCGGGGTCAGTGCCATCCAGAAACTCGAGGTTGCCGATGTAGTGCTGGAGTCGCGCGCCGGCAGTTCGCGCGGTGATCGCGCTTTGTCCGTCGAACGGCAGGTCCAGCAGATTGCCGACCAGATGTGCCGTGATGTTGTAGCGAAAGCCGACGCTCGGTTCGGCCACCGTGCGCCAGGTAGAGGCCATCCACTCCAGCGGTTGCCAGCCACCCGCCTGATAGCTGGCCCAGCGCCCGGGATTGGCCTCGGCCTGGATGACCACGTCTACGCCCAGCGCATCCATGCACGGCATGTAGTGGCTGCGGATATCGGTGCAGGGATTGAAGTTGGCGGGCGGCTGCGCAAACGGATAGCCCCATTGGAAGGCGGGCAGGGATGTTGCAAAGCCCAGCTGAAAACCGGCCAGCGGGTAGCCGGCGGCATTGGCCAACGCCGCGTCGCCGGTGGCGGGGCCTTCGTCCAGGCCCAGCACCGTGGTCTCGATCTCGGTCAACGGCACCTTTTCGTTACGGAACAGAAGATTGGTTTCACCGCGTGCTGCGTCAGGGTGCAGGTCTTCAGGGCCCCAGAGCATGGTTGCATTAGGGACGTGGGCATCGCTGGCGATATACACCTCCTCCACATCCGTCAGATCCGGGTCCGCAAACAGGGCAATGTCGGCAGCATCGCGCGAGGCGTGGTAGCGCGCCTGGTTGTTGGAGGCGACGACATAGACGCCGTAGTCCCGGGCGATATCCGAGAACGTCTGCGAGTAGGCGCGGGCAAAGGTGTCGGTAGCCGCGAGCAGCACCTGCTTGCGCGGATCGGTGCCGGGAAAGCGCAATTGGTAGGCCAGCACCTGCGGCAGATACGCCGCGTTCAGCAGGCCCAGTGCGCCCACGATTCCCAGCGGTGCGCCGTCGCCCAGCGGGGCGGCCAATGGCGACTGTGCCTGCGCGCGCACCGCGGCACCGCGCGAGCCGGTGGCCAGCGTCATCAGGCCGGCGTCTTCGTTGTAGACCACCAGTGTCGGCAGGTCTGGCCGCAGAGACGGTACGACGTGGTCCTCCATCAGGCAGCGCATCTTGGTGCGGAAGCTGGCATAGCTGACGACGTGGCGAACTTCCTGCTTGTACTGCAGGGCGAATACGCGCAAGCGCGCGTTGGCTGCTGCGTGGCCGGCGGCTGGGGCCCAGCGCGCCGGTCGCAGCGCGATGCAGGCCTCACTGCTGGGGCGGTCGATATCGGTACGCGGCAGTGTCCCGGGTGGCGGCGGACTGCTCCCGCAGCCGAGCAGTCCGCTCGCAATCAGTGCCACCAGCGACAGGTGCATGCTCGGTCGTCGCCAATGCGACGCGGCGCGGTTGGTCATAATGAGACTGTCGCCATATATTCAGTACGTGTACGAAAAATAAAGCGAGATGTCGCGCAAGTCAAACAGAACAGCAGGGGCGGGGCCGGGGTCCGGCGGCAAGACGGAGTCGGTTGCGCGCCCCCGAGGTCGCCCGCCGCGTAGCGCGGAACAGGCGCAGGCGGTGCGTATGCGGGTTGCCGCTGCGGCCAAGCGCCTGTTCGCCGAGGAGGGATTCGAGGCGGTCAGCATTCGCCGTCTGGCTGAGGCCGCTGATTGCGGGGCCATGACCCTGTACGGCTACTTCCACAGCAAGAACGACATCCTGCGCCTGGTCTGGGAGGACTTCTTCACGGAGCTGTTTGCGCAGATCGAGCGGGCTACCCGGCGCGGCACCCCGGCCGAGTGCCTG
>JBFJKG010000358.1:0-2954 GCA_041635075.1 Solimonas sp. | reverse complement strand
GTACTGACTTGAAAGCCCTGGCGGCCAAAGGTTTCCAGCCCCGCTGAAATCAAGCGTGTACGGCGCTCAGCCTGGCGCTGGTTTGCGTCCAAGCCTTTGAATTTACGAGTTCTGATGACGGCGGGTTTTGAGGCCATGCGCAATGTTGACATGCGTCGTTGTCAGAAGTAAAGTGACAACGAGGATTGTCACTAACAGGGAGCAAACCATGGCATTCGATGCAGGCAAGGCCGGCGGTAGCGGGGAAGCAACTGATTTCCCGATCGTGATCGTCGGCACCGGCTTTGCCGGGCTCGGCATGGGTATCGCGTTGAAGAAGGCGGGAATCGAACATTTCACGATACTCGAACGCGCTGCCAGCGTAGGCGGCACCTGGCGCGACAACAGCTATCCGGGCTGTGCCTGCGATGTGCAATCGCATCTTTACTCGTTCTCTTTCGAGCAAAATCCTGACTGGACGCGGATGTTTGCGCGTCAGCCGGAGATCAAGGCCTATCTTGAAGGCGTGGCCGCCAAGTACGCCTTGCTGCCGCATATCCGGTTTGGGGCCGAGGTCGTGCAGGCTCGCTACGACGAGACGCTCAAGCTGTGGCAAGTGAAATGCCGCGACGGTCGTGAATTCACTGCGCGTGTGCTGGTGTCCGGCATGGGCGGACTCTCGACCCCGGCCTATCCGCAGCTGCCCGGCGTGGAAACCTTCAAAGGCAGGGCATTCCACTCCGCCGAGTGGGATCATGGCTATGACCTCAGCGGCAAGCGGGTAGCGGTGGTGGGTACCGGCGCCTCCGCAATCCAGTTTGTCCCCCAGGTTCAGAAGCTCGCGGCGCAGCTGGATCTGTATCAGCGCACCCCGCCCTGGATCATGCCCAAGCCGGACCGCGCCATAGGCCCCTTCGAGCGCGGACTCTACCGTCGGCTTCCGTTTCTGCAGCGCTGGTTCCGCGCGCTGCGCTACTGGATGCTGGAAAGCCGCGTGCTGGCCTTTGTCATCAATCCGAAGATCATGTCGCTCGCTGAGCGTGTGGCGCGGCATCACATCAACTCCGCGATCAAGGACCCGGTGCTGCGGGCCAAGGTCACACCGGACTTCACGTTCGGCTGTAAGCGCGTCCTGATCTCCGACGACTACTATCCGGCGCTGACGCAGGACAACGTCGATGTCATCACCACCGGCATTCGCGAAGTGCGCGCGCACAGCGTGGTCACGAGCGACGGTGTCGAGCGTCCGGTCGACTGCATCATCTACGGCACGGGCTTCAAGGCCCAGGAGCCGCTGCCGCGCGGAGCGATCTTCGGTCGCGGAGGTGTCGACATACTGGATGCCTGGAAGGAAGGTGCGGAGGCCTACAAGGGCTCGACCGTCACCGGGTTCCCGAACCTGTTCATGATCGTGGGGCCCAATACCGGTCTTGGGCACAGTTCGATGGTGTACATGATCGAATCGCAGCTGGCGTATGTGCTCGACGCAATCCGGCAGATGCGAGCGCGCCGTCTGGGTGCCGTCGAGGTCAAGCCGGAGCGCCAAGCCGCCTACAACCGTGCAATCCAGACCCGCCTTCAGCGTTCGATCTGGTCTTCGGGGGGCTGCAAAAGCTGGTACCTCAACGAGAACGGAAAGAACACCACGCTATGGCCGGGCTTCACGTTCCGTTTCCGTCAGCAGGTCGCGCAGTTTGATATCGACAGCTACCGCTGCGAGTCCGCGACCGTGACCCCCGAGACTGCAGGCGGCCCTGTATAGAACGCCGCTGTGGTATCGAAAGACCTTCACATTTCAACTGTTACCGACCACGGGTACTTGCACGCATGAAAGACTTCACCAACAAGGTTGCCGCCATTACCGGTGCCGGCTCAGGCATGGGCCGCGAACTCGCCGTCGAATTGGCGCAACGGGGCTGCCATCTCGCGCTTTCCGATGTCAACGAATCAGGGCTGGCTGAAACGGTGCGTCTGGTCAGCGACAAAGGCGTGCGTGTTACCCACCAGCGCGTTGACGTTGCCAGCCGCGAAGCGGTCTACGGCTGGGCCGACCGGGCTGCGGCTGATCATGGCAAGGTCAATCTGGTGTTCAACAACGCTGGTGTCGCTCTTGGTGCCACGATCGACGGCATGAGTTACGAAGACTTCGAGTGGTTGATGAACATCAACTTCTGGGGCGTGGTTTACGGCACCAAGGCGTTTCTGCCGCATCTCAAGCAATCCGGTGAAGGCCACATCATCAATACCTCAAGCGTATTTGGCCTTGCTGGCATTCCTTCGCAAAGCGCGTACAACGCCGCGAAGTTTGCCGTCCGCGGATTCACCGAGTCACTGCGCCAGGAACTCGACATGGAGAACTGCGGGGTCAGCGCCACCAGCGTGCATCCGGGTGGCATCAAGACCAATATCGCCAAAGCCGCGCGCATGGACAGCAGCATTGCCCGTCTGGGGCTGGATCAGAAGGACGCAACCGCGAAGTTTGAAAAGAACTTCATCACCACCGCGAACAAGGCTGCGCGCATCATCATTCGTGCGGTGGAGAAGAACCAGCGGCGCGCGCTGGTGGGGCCTGATGCCGTGGCGCTGGATCTGATGGTGCGTCTGCTGCCGAGCAGCTATCAGAGGCTGGTGATCTGGGCTACGCGCAAGTCAATGACGTGAGCTGGCTTCCGGCTGCGATGGGCGCGTGCCCCTCGCAGCCGGAAGGACTTCAGCGCAGGGCCTCAAGGGTTTCCCAGCGCGCGTAGGCCGCGCTCAGCTCCTTGTCGATGTTGGCCAGTCGCTGCTCGACCGCCATCTGCTCTTCCCGGGCCTGCTGGTAGAAATCTTCCGCCCCCATCCGTGCGATCAGGCTGTTGCGCTCGGTCTCCAGCTTCTCGATACGACCCGGCAGGTTGTCGAGTTCGCGCCGGTCCTTGGTGTTCAGCCGCGAGGCAGCGGCTGTGGGTGCCACCGGTGTCGCTCGTGTCTGAGGT
>JBFJKG010000357.1:0-2955 GCA_041635075.1 Solimonas sp. | reverse complement strand
TTGCTCGCGTCGCCCGATGCGGATCCGGCCCCATGCTAGCCTCATCGGCCCGGCAAGCGGAGCGCCCAAGCTGTGACTGAGCGACATCACCGGAGTCCACGGTTACTGATTGCGGCCCTGTTGGCGGCGGCCCTGCTGGCGCCGCTATACCCTGCGCACGCTACCGACACATCTGCGGCTGCGACCACGCCGGTTGCCGCCCTGCACGGCGCGCTGGAGTCCGCGATGCGCGAAGGCTCCCATCTGGGCTGCAAGGGCCGAAGCAAGCTGCTCAGACCAGTGATCGTCGAGGCCTTCGACCTGCCGTTTCTGGCACGCCAGGTCGTGCGCCGCAGCTGGGATGACTTCGATGCCAGCCAGCGCATGGCGTTCGAACGCGCGCTGGCGGACTTCACCGTAGCCAGCTATGCAGCCAACTTTTCCGCGTCCCGGGGTGAGCAGTTCCGGACGCTGGAGTCGCTGCCGTTGCCGCGCAATCAGATGAAACTGCGTACCGAATTGCGGCGTCCGGGACAGGACAGCATCTCTTTCGACTATCTGCTGCACCTGAGCGGAACGCAGTGGCGCATCATCAATGTCGTCGCCGCTGGCGTCAGCGACCTGGCGATCCGTAGCGCCCAGTATCAGAGCGTGCTGCAGGCACGCGGAACCGACGGACTGATCGCATGGGTGGAGCAGCAGACTCGGGCGCTGCTGACCGACTGCGGCGCGCGCTAGACCGCATCAGACCGCCATGGATAGCAAGGCCGCAGGTGATAATGGGCGCGACTGATTCACAGCTGAGCGATTCGCCGAATAACAATGAGCGCCCTCGACCGCAGTGCCCGCGTCGGGATAGTCGGCGCCGACACGGGAGATGAGGATGACGAGAAGCATGCAGCGCCGCCATCGGCGTTTGCCCTGGGGGGCGATCGTTTCACTGTCGCTGCTGCTGACACCCACGATGGCCCACAGTGCCGACCCTGAGCCCAGCGCCGAGCGACCCCAGAACGTGCTGCCTGAGATCGTGGTGACCGCCCAGAAGACCGAGCAGACCCTGGAGGAGGTGCCCGCCTCGGTCAGTACATTGAGCGGCGAGCTGGCACGCCAGAGCGGCGCCATCGGTTTCCCGGATCTCCAGGCCTATACCGCGAACATCAGCCTGCGGCTGACACCGACGACCAGTGATTTCTATATCCGTGGCTTTGGTACCGCCTCCACCAACGCTGGCTTCGAGCCCTCGGTGGGCAGCGTTGTCGACGGCGTGTTCTACGGACGCTCGAACTTTCTGAGCGCGTTCTTCTACGACATTGACCGCATCGAGGTGCTGCGGGGCCCACAGGGCACGCTGTTCGGCAAGAACAGTACCGCAGGCGTGGTCAACCTGGTCAGCCAGGCACCACGCGGCGTTGCCGGTGCGCGTGCTGAACTTCTGGTGGCCGAAGACGGCGAGCGCTCGCTCAGGCCGGTGCTGAACCTGCCACTGGGCTCCGATCTGGCTGCCCGCCTCTCCGGCAATTTCGGTCGCAGCCCGGGGTTGCTCTACAACACCGCACTGGATCGCCGTGAAGTGGACGTGGCTCAAGACAGTGTTCGCCTGCGTGCACGCTACGCTGGCGAGGGTCCATGGTCTGCCGACTTCGCCGTCTTCAGCTCGACCCAGACCCTCAACAACAACATCTTCCAGCTGTCCCACGCCTCGGACGACATGCTGGCAGTGATTCGCGAGTACGACGCCGATGCCGAAGCCTCGGTGGACTTCCGCAACTCCGCAAATGTGCCTTCACGCGGTGAAATTGATTTTGAAGGCAGCAGCATCGAGCTCACCGGCGGGCTGGATGGCTGGTGGAATACCGACCAGCTCACGTTCACCTCGATCACGGCCTGGGCGCGGCAGGTCACCAATCGGCGCGACATTGACGCCGATTTCAGCGCCGCGCCGGTGATACGCGATAGCCTGCTGAAGCCCAGCCCGTTCACCCAACTCAGTCAGGAATTCCGGTTCGCCGGGCAGCATCCCAGTTTTTTTGGCTGGGGCTACGGTCTGCAATTCGTGATTGGTGCCTATGCCTATGAATCCCGCCTAACCGCCAGCGATGTGTTTCAGCTCGAGGATCTCGGCGCGGCCTTCGCCTACCTGACCGCGGCCCAGGCGGGCCGGGTGGATGACCTGCCGCCCGGTCTGGCCGGCGGCATTGCCGGCCAGCTGGCAGGACCACTGAGCACGCTGTTGGCGCTGCTGGCGCCGGCCAACATTCCGGTGATAGGCGGCGAGCAGACCGCGCAGGTGCTGCTCGATCAGCGTAGCCGCGCACTCGCTCTGTTCGGCCAGCTGGAACAACGCTTTACCGAGGACTGGGCGTTCATCGCCGGTCTGCGTCTGGGGCAGGAACGCAAGACTGGCTTCGCCCAAAGCCGCAGCGACAGTCTGCTGATCAAGCAGATCGCCGGCCAGAGCGATCACGACTCACCGCTGTCCCGGAAGGAAAGCGAGGTATCGCCAAAGCTCGGCCTGAAGTGGGAGTGGTCCCCCGGCGCCAATGTCTACGCCACCTGGTCGCGCGGATTCAAAAGCGGCGGCTTCAACGCGCTGCCGCTGAACGCCGACAACCTGCAGTTCGAACCGGAGCGCGCCAGCAGCTACGAAATGGGCGCCAAGACCCGCCTGCTTCAGGGCAGCATGCGCGTCTCGGCATCGATCTTCGATACCTACTTCGACAACCTGCAGGTCTCCACCTTTCGTGATGCCAACTTCATCATCCTTAACGCGGCGCGCGCACGGTCGCGCGGCTTTGAGGCCGATATCAACTGGTTGACCCCAGTCCCCGGCGTGGCGGTTTACAGCTCGCTGGGGTTTGTCGATGCACGCTATCTCAGCTATCCCAACGCGCCGGCGCCGGCGGATTCCGATCAACAGACCCAGGATCTGGGCGGCAAGCGCCTGGCCGTATCGCCGCGCTGGTCGGCAGCCTTCAT
>JBFJKG010000356.1:0-2960 GCA_041635075.1 Solimonas sp. | reverse complement strand
CGTCGATGTTTCGGTCACAACGGTGCGGCGGGTGCGGGTGCCCCTGGGCTCGTAGTTGCGCTTTTGTCCATTGCACCCAGTTGCGCCGACATCCACATAGGCGCAGTTGGCCCAGCTGGTGGACGTCGTCGTCGTTTGCGTACCCGAGAATGTCGAGGTCGTGGAGGTTGCAGGGCAGGAATACGACCCGACCTGATTGGCGTTCTTGCACGCGAGCACGTTGTCGTTGGTGTACACCCCTGCAGTCGGCCCTTCCGTGGTGTCCGACAGGGTGGTCGTCGTGCTGCTGGTCCGGATACCTACCACCGAATAGTGATTGGCAGAGCAGGCAACTGAATCCGTGGCATCACAGGAGCAACTGGTAAAGCCGCCGTCACGGCAGGCTTGCGTATTCTCGGCCGTGCTGCAGTTGGCCGCGCTGCTGTAGCAGGCGGCGCTGTAGCCCAAGGGCGCGGTCGCGGGGGCGCTCTGCACCGTGTAGTTCGCAAACGGTATCTGCGCCGTATTGCCGCCAACGGCGGTCAGTGCCGCGGTGTTGGCCGCGCTATCGGCGGTAGGTCCGCTCTGCACATTGTTGCCAATGAAAATGACAATGGTCCTGCGGCAGGAATCTGCAGATGTCAGCGGCGAGCGAAAACGTGAGTACGCGGTTTCATATGCGGGCGCATGGGCAATGCTGCTCGGCGTGCCGGCGCCGTTTTGTGACTGCGTGAATCCGCCCAGATAGTTGTAGACATCGTAAAACAGCGTGCCGAACGGATTGCCCGAGCTGCGCTTCTCGGTTGGGCTGTTGATATTGTTGAAAATCGTGTCGAGTCGACCACTCAGCGAGGCCTTGTTCGCGGCATTCATCGGCCGTATGTGGTACCGGACAAAGCCACCGTCATTGGTATTGGCGTTGCCATCGGTGGAGTACTCCAGAAGCCCGACGTTGATGCTGGAGTCCTGCAGCTCGTTGATCACCGTCTTGATTGCGCGGGCTTCAGACTGACCCTGGGTTAGCCCGCCAGGCCACTGCTGGGATTGCCGCGACCAATTGGCGCTATTGTCCAGAACGAACAGCACATTGGGCTTATCGACCGTATTGGCCTCATCCACGGAGAACAGATCGATGTCTTCCGGAGCCGCCTGAAACGAAACGAGCACAGTGCCCATGGCGGCCAGCAACACCAGCAGCCTCGAGAAGCGAAAAGTTTGCATGGGCTTGTACTCCTTAAAGCCGTTCATGGGCACGAGGTAATCACATCATCCAGCGGCACTCGGACCGCAGCGCCAACTGCTACCACGGTGTTGGCCGCGGTCACGGCGTCGCTGGCCTGCGCATTGATTTCCCAGAGACTGTTTGCGCAGATGGAGTTGCCAGTATCTACGCCATCGACTCCAAACAGCTGTGAGGTTCCAGCCGTGCAGTTGGCATCTTCTTCCCGCGACAGATCGAGCTCCACATTCTGTATGTTGCGCCAATTGACGCAGGTGGGCTCCGGGGTCAGCGTCACCGTAATGTCGCTGACTCCGTCGTCATTGACGTCGAAGCAGCGGGTATTGTTATTGCCCCCACAGGGATCAATGAACACGGCCCCGGGGCTCTCGGTGAGCCGCGTGGTGCTGATCGCCTCCTCTACGGCGCTGTTGGCGCTGGCAACCACGGCATTGGTGGCCTGCATGTTGCCCACCACCTCCATGCTGGTTTGCGCCAGCTTGAAACTGACAACGGCCACCAGGGTCATGACAACCAGCATGATCAAGCCGACAACCAGCGCCATTCCACCCTGGCTGGGTCTGGAAACGGCCTTCATTGCCGGCGCCCCGCGGGATTGTTCAGCCGGACCACCGACTGGAACGCATGCCGTTTGAAATTGTCTGAAAACGGGCCGGCGACTTGAGCGGTCCCGTCAGCCTGTAGACCGAGTGTGTAGGCTTTCTCATCTACATGGCCGATGGTGGGCGTCGTGCTGCGAGCCAGCAGGTTCAGCTTGACCGCCATCGTATTCCGCCAATTGTTGACGCAAGCGACACCTGAGCATCCACCGAAGCTGTCCGGGTCCGCTGTATAGCTGTCCGGAGCGCCGTCATTATTGGTGTCAATCCCGAACTCCAGTTGCATGTCCTCGATGCCGTTAACCAGCGGCACGACGGAGAAACCACTGGCGCCAAGTTCCGCCCGTTTGAGGGTTGGGATGCCATCGCCGGCCTGGTCATTATTTGCCACATAGTAGATGCGGACAAAAAACTGACGGGTGTCGGCGGTAGTCGCACAGTCACGCCGCGTCCGATCCAGAGTGGCGGTGTTGGTATGCAGTCGGTACCAATTGCTGGAATCCGGAGAGAGCAACTCCGTATTGTCACTGCACCGTGACGCCTGAAAATAGGGTGCCCCGGCAACCGCAGCGCAGCCCGCCGACCCGGTAATGCAGCCGCTTACTCGTCGCATCACCAAGATGTCGGTATTCGCGCGATGATCGCTAATGCACGACAAGACCGCGCCGCCGTTATATCCCCAAATATGCAATGGCAACGCCGCTTGCAGCGCCGCCACGGTCACCGCACACGGGTCCGGCTTGGTAGCGGGGGTCGGTAACGCCGCGCGATTAACGTCGAACTCGCCGAGGTATCCCGCCATTTCCAGATCATCATTGAGCAACTGACTTGCATACCGTCCGCTCTCGATCTGCTGATTGGCCTTCTCAACTTCAGCGCGTGCGCGCATATTGCCCACAAAGATCGAACTGAGCGCAACCAGAACCAGTAGCGATACGGTAATCGCCACCATGAACTCGATTAACGTAAAGCCCGAGGAACGCATCGGCGAACCCCGATATAGGGCCAGCTGAGCGCGCGCAATTCGGACAGGTGGCGTCATGTGCATCGTGGCAGTCCCAATGTGACCAATACGCTGATGGCACGCCGTTGGGTCTCGCTGCCGTATTCATCTTGGCCGCAGGCCAATGAGGGCGCGACGG
>JBFJKG010000355.1:0-2970 GCA_041635075.1 Solimonas sp. | reverse complement strand
TCACGCTGGGGGAGTCGAGCAAGGCGTAGACCACCAGCTCGTCGGGATCGGACTTGGGCTGTTCCAGCCAGAAGGCCTTGAAGCGGGGAAACTCCTCGGCGCGCGCGAGCCCGGTATCCACGGCCAGACCGCGTGCCGACAAGCCGTACTGCTTCTGCCCGCCAACCGCGCGGAAATAGGAGGCGCCGAGAAAGGCGACGATGTCGCGCTGCCAGTCGCTGTGATGCTGTACGCGGAAGCCGGCGTAGCCCAGATCATGGGGAACCCGCTTGACGCGGGTGCCGCGGGTATCGAACTGGGTCTGGTCGTACTCGATCGCGCGCGCAGTACCCGCGCTGACTTCATAGATGTGCACCGGCTGCTTGAAGTACAGGCCGAGGTGAAACATCTCGACGCGAAACGGCGAGTCCGTATCTTTGGCCCAGAGGGCCTTGTCGCGCTTGAAGCGCAGCTTCTGGTAATCGTCCCAGGAAATCTGATCCAGCACCTTCGGTAGCGCCGGCGCTATGTCGGCGTAGGCCTGCTCGGCCAGATGGCGTGCTTCGCCCTTGAGCCAGGCGTAGTCGAACGGTTGTTTGGGCTCAGCGGTCTGGGCCGCAGCTGCGCGGGCTTGCAACAGTGCTCCGCTGGGGAGTCCGTAGGCGGCGAGTACGCTGCCGGCTCGCAACAGGTCGCGACGGGTGATGGCCATTGTTCGCTGTCTCGAATGAAGGGGCTTTTGGGGCGCGTGCCCGACCGCAGCATTATCGGATGCGGCGCGCGGTGATGGCGAGTGCCGTGCGCATCCTCGCCAAGCCAGCAGGAACGATCGCTGAACCGGGGCCACAAACAACAATGCCCCGGAAGACCGGGGCATTGTTGGCTTGAACCGCGAAGCGTGAACTAGCCCCCGGCAACCCTGCGCAGCAGGCCATCCATCCAGGCGCGGCGCCGTGCCAGCGCCAGACCAAGGAATGGCAGCAACAGGCCCAGACCCAGCGCGCCGCCGCCGAAGCGGCCGCCATCGCCAGTGCCGCCGCCAGTGCCGCCGGTCGTGCCGCCACCGGTGCCACCGCCGGTCTTGCAGACGAACTCGGTGTAGTCCTCGACGACGCCCACCAAGTCTTCGCTGGAGCGTGCCGGCGCCACGGCGTTGAGGCCGGCGCCGCGCTTGGCGAAGCCCGCCGAGCAGCGGCGATAGTCTTCGAAATCCGTCGCCAGCACTACCGACAGCACGGCATCACGCGCCTCGGTATAGGTGGCGTCCGCAGGGGTCATCTTCAGACCGCCGATGATGTAGTCCTGCATGCGGGTCTGCGCCTGCAGCAGCGTGTGGCGCGGATCGTTGAGCAGGCCGGCGTAGCATTCGAACATCATGTTGGCCCACAGCTCACCGGCGTTGTGCACTTCCGAGTTGCTGGCCCCAGCACCCCCGTCGGGGGTCGGCTCGCCATCGGAGATGTGCTTGAACGTGAAGGCGTTGAGCGCAAAGTTGGTCGAATACGGCGCGCGACGGATGCCGGAGAAGAAGTTGTTCACGACATAGCCGGCCAGACCATATGCGCCCTGATAGGCCGCGTTGCCCGGTACCAGGCGATCATCCTGGCGCACGGCCAGCATGAAGGCATCGATATCGCCCCAGCCTTCGCTCATGCCACCGGACTGCTGGTTGCTGGAGTCGGTGAGGCGGTGGTGCACGTAGTGGAAGAATTCGTGCGCCACGATCTGGTTGTCGAGCGTGCCATCCAGATCCTGTGACGGCTGGCGCTCCATGTGTGCGCTGACCGCACCGTTGGCCAGCAATGCCTTGATGGCCTCACCGTCACCGCGACGGATCATCACTGACGGCAGGTTGTAGATCACATCCGTGGGGTTGACCGGCAGGCCATCAACCGGGATGTCGCCATTGCCCATGACGATCGGTTCGCCGTCAGTGTTGTTGACGACGATCATGCCGACCGCGCCGGACAACACCGCGAACTGCACCTTGGTGGTGAAGTTGCAGCTGCCCCGGTCGATCAGCGCAATGTTGCCTGCCAACGAGGCCTGTGGCGGCGCTGGAACAGATACCGGCGCGCCCAGGTCGCTCAGAGTGGTATCGCCGCACCCATCGGTGTTGGATGCGCCGAAGCCATCATTGGCCAGTACCACAGCGGCCGTGAGGTCGTAGTCATCCGGGCCGAAGCCGGCTGCGGCGAACTTCAGAGGGCCGCTGTCCGACGGTGCCGTGACGCGGACTTCACCGATGGCCGGACCGTCAAACAGGTACTGCTGCATCGTCGGCGAGGAGCCGTCCGACGGCGTCGACATGTTGGCGTTGTTGCGGCCTGACGCATCCTGGCCCTGCGCCTTCAGACGGTCGCCGTCTTCGCCGCCACGGCCGTAGTTGTCGTTCTGGGCGTTGCCGGAGGCCTCGTCGAAGCCGTGGTTGTACCACCAGTCGTGTAGCCAGTTGTTGATGTAGAACAGGTTGACGATCGCCGCTGCCTGCGCATTGGCGTTCGCCGGATTCTCGTCCGGTTCAATCGGGTAGTCGAACGCATTGGCCCCAGTAGGCGCCGGGCGCACATCACCCAACTCGGGATTGCAGGTGTTGAGCGGGTTGGAAATCAGGCCTGAAAGCGGCGTGTCGAACACATCAAGGCAGGCATCCACATTGTTGCCGAGCGTTTCGGTGGCGCCGTCTTCCAGCCACGGGTCGCCGGTGATGATGCCGGCATGCTCCAGGGTCACCAGATTGGTGGGAACACCAACCCGCTGCAGTTCGTCCGTAGGGTTGGTCCCGGTGAACGGAGTGTAGCCATTGCCCAGAGGCGAGTCGTACGGCATGTGATTGCCGCTGGCGTCGGCAAACACGCGGTAGCTGTAGGCGGCATTGGCCTTCAGGTTCTTGCGGTGTAGCACGCGACCATCATTGGCCGAGACCACCAGCGCGTAGGCGATCAGCTGGTTGTTGACCCTGGCCTTGGCGAACAGCTCGACCAGATACGC
>JBFJKG010000354.1:0-2977 GCA_041635075.1 Solimonas sp. | reverse complement strand
GCGTACGCAGGTCTACCTGTCGCGGCAGCACCTCCGAATAGGCCGGGAGGAGCAGGACGTCGTCGAAAGTCAGGGCTTCGGACTGGATGCGCATAGGTCTGCGGTCGTCTGGAAGCGCGCCATTATATGCGAAGACCCGGCTGCGCGGCGGCCCCTGATAAGCTCTCGCGATGTCCGATCGCCCGACCACCCCCACCCGCGCCGTCCACAGCGTTTCCGAGCTGGCCGAAACCCTGCGCGGGCTGATCGAGGGTGCCCTGCCGCGTGTCTGGGTCCAGGGCGAGATCTCCAATCTTGCGCGGCCCGCATCGGGGCACTGGTACTTCACGCTCAAGGATGCGCGCGCGCAGCTGCGCTGCGTGATGTTCCGCAACGCCAATCTGCAGGTCAGGCCGCCGCCCCAGGAAGGGGATGAGGTCCTGCTCCGCGCCCAGGTCAGCCTGTATACCGCGCGTGGCGACCTGCAGCTGATCTGCGAACATATGGAGCCCGCCGGCCAGGGCGCGTTGCTGCGTGCGTTCGAAGCCTTGAAGCGCAAACTGGTCAGCGAAGGCCTGTTTGACGAGCACCTGAAGCGTGAGCCGCCGCGCCTGCCGCGCGCCATCGGCTTGATCACCTCCGCCAGCGGCGCCGCCATCCAGGATGTGCTGACCACCTTGCGCCGGCGTTATCCGCTGGCGCCGGTCTATCTGTATCCGGTTCCGGTTCAGGGTACCGAGGCACCAGCGGCCATCATCCGCGCCCTCGCTGAATTGCCGCGCCGGGCCCCGATCGATGTACTGCTGCTGGTGCGTGGTGGCGGCTCGCTGGAAGACCTATGGGCGTTTAATGACGAAGGCGTCGCCCGCGCGATCCGCGCCTGCACGGTGCCGGTGATCTGCGGCGTTGGCCATGAAACCGACACCACGATTGCCGACTTCGCTGCGGATCTGCGGGCACCAACCCCCACGGCCGCGGCGGAACAGGTGGCCCCCGATATCGCCGACTGGCGCGAATGGCTCGCAGGCGTGGCCTTACGTTTCAACACCGCTGCTGGCCGCGCCCTGCGCGACAGCGGCCAGCAGCTGGGGCTGTTGCAACGTCGGCTGCTGACCCAGCATCCGGGCCGGCGTCTGCAGGACCGTGCACAGCGCCTGGACGAACTGACCCTGCGCGCCGAGCGCGCCGCCCACGCACGCATCCAGCGGCAGCGCGAGCGCATACAGATGCTCACCGCGCGCCTGGAGCGCGCCGCCCCCAGTACGCGCATGGAGCTGCGCCGGCGGCACCTGGCTACGCTGGAGTTGCAGCTGCGCAATTTGTGGCAGCGACACGCCGGCGAAGCCGACATCCGCCTGCAACGCGCTCAAGCGCGGCTATCGGATCTGAATCCGCGCGCGGTACTGGAGCGCGGGTATGCCATTGCGCTGGACAGCAGCGGCCAGGCGCTGACCGATGCCGCCCGGGTCCGGCAGGGCGACGCGCTGCGCGTGCTGCTGGCGCGTGGCGAGCTTGACACGACCATCGACCACAGCCACCCGGCCGCATAGGCCCCACCCCGTTTCATCAAGACGAGCACTTCCCTTATGGCCTGGCTGCAACTGCGTGTACGCACCCGTCACCCCGAATTTGCCGATGAAGTGCTGCAGGCACACGCCGCCAGCGCCGTGAGTTTTGTCGATGCCGTAGACCAACCGGTACTGGAACCTGCGCCTGGCGAGACGCCGCTATGGCAGGACACCGTTACCTTGGGCCTGTTTACGGAACATCAGGATCTGGCACCGGTGATTGCCAGCCTGCGTGAGCTGCTGCCGGATGGTGCATCGGCGCAGATCTCACACGAGCTGATCGAGGATCAGGACTGGGTGCGCATCTGGCTCAAGGACTGCCCGCCGCTGAAATTTGGTGAGCGCTTCTGGGTGGTGCCGCGCGAGAAAGTGGCGGAAGTCACGCAGACCGATGCCATCATCCTGCGCCTGGACCCGGGCCTGGCATTTGGCACCGGCACCCATCCAACCACCGCGCTGTGCCTGGAGTGGCTGGCCGCTCAGAATCTGCGCGGAAAAACCGTGCTGGACTACGGCTGTGGCTCCGGTGTGCTGGCGATTGCGGCACTGCTGCTGGGAGCCGAGCGCGCCGTGTGCGTAGATATCGACCCGCAGGCATTGACGGCCACACGCGAGAATGCGGAGGAGAACGGCGTCGCGGACCGGATCAGCACGTTGATGCCCGATGCGTTCCGGCCGTTCCCGGCCGATGTCGTGGTCGCCAACATCCTCGCCAATCCACTGGTGCAGCTGGCGCCGATGCTGTCCAGCAGCATTCGTCCAAACGGGCAATTGGTGTTGGCGGGTCTGCTGGACCGTCAGGCTGAAGATGTGCGCGCCGCCTATCTGCCCTGGTTTGATTGCGACGCGGATGCGTCGCGTGAAGGGTGGACGCGCATCGCCGCGCGCTGCCGAACCCCGGCACCGATCTAAGCCTGGTTGCACCAGATCGCGTCAGCCGTGTCGGCGGAAGACATCGAGAGCTTGAGGCCGGTCGAGGGTAATCCTGCGTCTTTCCCTGACACAGCCTGCGCTTAGCCGACAAGCTGAATGTACTGCCGCAGGAGTTTTCAGCATCAACAGCGGTGCTTGCTTTGGTGCAGATCGAGCGATCGCGTGACCGCAACAGCGGGGGCCAGAAAAAATAATCCGGTCAGTGCTTTTTCATACGGCGCTGCGGGAGTATCATTCCCGCCCCCTTCGTTGCCTTAGGCTCGTGAAGGGGTCCGCACAGGGAGCTTTGCGGGGCAAATTAGAGCAAACATTCGCGAGCCGGGAACGTCGTCCATGTCCGTTTACAGATCTTCCGATATCAAGCCATTGGGGCACTCCGTCAATGAGTCGCTCGATGATTTCTTCCGGACCCTGAACGGCCACGCACCCAGAAACCTGTATGACCTGTTTCTGGATCAGGTGGAGCCGCCGTTGTTGAAGGCCACGCTGCGCTACTG
>JBFJKG010000353.1:0-2979 GCA_041635075.1 Solimonas sp. | reverse complement strand
GTCGCTCAACACCATGATGGTGGCGGTGTTCATCGGCGCCGGCGCCACTGCGCTGATCGATCTCTGGGCGCTGGCGCGCAAACGTTGGCTGGGGGTTGCGCTCCCCAACTACGGCTTGATAGGCCGCTGGCTGGCCCATCTGCCGCGCGGGCGCTTTGTGCATCGGCCGATTAGCGCGACGCCGCCGGTCCGGGGCGAGCGGCTGATCGGGTGGATTGCGCACTATGTGACTGGAATTGTCTTTGCTGCAGCGCTGCTCATGGGCTGGGGTATGGACTGGGCGCAGCACCCAACGCTTGCACCTGCATTGATCGTCGGCCTGGCCAGCGCGGCCGCCCCCTTCCTGCTGATGCAGCCCGGCATGGGCAGCGGAGTTGCGGCACGCCTTACGCCCCGCCCCGGCCTTGCGCGCATGCACAGCCTCGTCACGCATGGCATGTTTGGCCTGGGCCTGTACGCAAGCGCTGTTCTACGCCTGGGGTTGATCGGCTAGCTACCTATCAACCCCATCAGCCACACTGTCCCGCCCGCTGCCGGGCGCGGAGCCCCACACCACCGATGAACTGAGCCCACTCGAACGGGCAGCCCGATTAAGGGTGGTACGCGAGGCGCTTTGCCAGAGAACGCAGATGCCGGTCTCCTCCGTCAAGGCTAGCTTTCAAAGGCGCCGATGTCGCAGGTGCCGTCGCGGCTGCGATCTACACCGCGCTGGTCACGTGCCGTGCAGGTCGCCGGATTGCCGGCCCCACGCGCGGGGCTTCCGTTCTGCAGAGCGTGCGTATCTGTAGGGCCTTGGTGAGCGGCGAGTTCAGACAGCATCGGGTCCATGCCCGGCAGGTCTCCGGGTTGGTCCAGGCCACAGCTGCCGTCGCTGTCGAGGTTGTGACCCTGGGACAGAATCCGCGACAGTCCAACCGTGCTCAGGCAATCCCCCTGTACGACCGCTGCCTGATTGTGGGCAATGATCGTGTTCTCGAGAATGACATCGAATTGCGGCAGGTCGATGGCACCGGTCAGCGGGTCCGGCAACGCATCCAGATACGCGGTGTCGAAATGCAGGCCAGCACCCCCGGCGGCGGCCTGATTGAAGGCGATTGTCGAGTTGCGGATGACGGTGCCGATGCCGCGAATGTCGATGCCTCCGCCCTGCGCGAAGGCGAAGGGCACACCGACGCCCGTCGGCAACGGCTCGGTCAGGCCCAGTGCCTGGTTGTGGCTGATCGTTGAGTTGGTGATTGTGCCGCGGGTATCGATGCGAATGCCGCCGGCCTGTCCGTTGGCGATGTTGTAGCTGACGGTGCTGTCGTTCATCGTCAGATTACCCAAGGGGTTGACGAAGATGCCGCCGCCACCGCTGGCGCGGTTGCCGGTGACATGCACCCGCTCCAGGCGCAAATGGGCTTGGGCGTAGATGCCGCCACCCATGGTGTTGCCGTCGCCACCGGTCACGGTGAGATCTGTCAGTGTGCCGTCGGCCCCCGGTGACAGTTCGAACACGCGGTCGAGTTGCTGGCCATCAACGATGGTGTCACGTGCGCCAGCGCCGTGAATCGTCATCGGTACGTCCAGATTCAGCGACCCCGTCGACTCGCCATCAATTATGGGCCGCGCCAGCACTTCACCTAAGCCCAGATCTCCGGTCGACAGCGCGTTGGCCAGGGTTAGCGGATAAATGCCGGGTGGCAGCAGGATGGTATGCCGCTCACCGTTGGCGTTGAAGCCGCTGGCATTGGCCTCCATGATCGCAGCACGCAACGTGCAATACCCCTCAACCGAGGCGCAGTGTCCGTCGCCGGGATCAGCGTCTACCTGATCCAGACGGCTGTTCACCCACAGCGCGGCGTCATCGCTTCGGGCGGGGACTTCCGCCGCCGGGTTTTGCGTAGCGGAGTCTCCACATCCAAGCAGTCCAGCCGCTCCCACCACCATGGCCACCAGCATCCGAAATCGGGTGCCGCTCACTCGTAGGTCGCCCATCCGTTTGTCTCCCCTGTAGTTATGTCCGCGCCCGCCGGGCGTCACCATATGGTGACTTGATGCGTCATGTAACCAAGTGGTGACTGGCTTGTCAATCGTCTATAGACTGGCGCTTCAACACGGGCGCGGCAGCAAAGTGAGAACGACAGCGAAAGACAGGCAGGGGCCGGTCGTACCGACGGCGGCCGCCGCGGACGCAGGGGGGCGCGAGCGCCTGATGAAGGCATGCCTGCGTCTGAGCGCGCAGCGGCGCTCGATAGCCGACCTGGGCCTGCGGGAGCTGGCTCGCGAAGCTGGCCTGCACCACACCGCCATCTACCGGCATTTTCAGTCCACCGAGGATGTGGCAGTGGCCTTGGTTGAACGCCTGTCCGGCCAGCTCAGGGCCGACCTGCGCAAGACTAGGCGCGAGGCGGTGCAGAAAGGCCGGAACATGATCCGCGCATCCACCCAGCGTTACTTCGACTATGTTCGGGAACATCCGCAGGGGGTGACGTTCTGCGCCCGCGAGGTGCACGGCCCTCTGCCCGCCTTGCGCCAGGCGTTGCAGCAAATGCTGGATGATTTCGCCGCAGACAGCGCACAAGACCTTGCCTTGCTCGCCCCGAGGCTGGAGTTGCCGAACGATGGCCGCGTGCTGACCCTGACCCGCCTGATCGCCCAGCACACCCTGTTCGCGGCGCTGGACTACTTGGAGAACGACGACCGCAGGCAGGCGATTGTCGAGCGTGCGGTAACGTTCTCGGAGTGGCTGATTGCCGGCGCGATCAGCACGCGCACGGCGGATGAAGCCAGCGGCCGCTAGGAATCAGACACCGATTGACGCCCCCCAAGGAAATGAACGCTGCTGCGGTCCCATTTGATGCAACCCGGCATCGGCATGGCGGCGCGCCTCACACCCAGCCCTGCAACCACTGCGCTTCATCCGGTAACGCCTTCCTGTCCGCGGTCTGGCCACGCTGAGCCTGCACCCCTAGCTGTGGCGTTTTGCCGCAAACGCGG
>JBFJKG010000352.1:0-2981 GCA_041635075.1 Solimonas sp. | reverse complement strand
GACAGCATCGGCGCTTACGACTACACGATTAATCTCGCACGCCGCCCGGTTACCGGCAGCCTGCTGTCGTATGCCGGCGCGCGCGACCCCGCCAGCGGACGCGTCTGGGGTGGCGTGGTCAGCACCGGCATCGATGGTCGCTTGGCCTGGAGCCGCGGCCGCTTCAGCAGTTCTGCCAGCGCCGGCGCCTATCAGCTCACCGGGCGCAACGTGCTCGACAACGAACACCTGACGCTGCGTCTGGCCAGTGACTGGGCGCTGATCCGCAGCGACGATCAACGGCTTGAGCTCGGCCTGACCCTGAGCGCATGGCACTACGCCGAGCAGTTGGGCGAGTACAGCTTCGGCCACGGGGGTTACTACAGCCCGCAGCGCTATCTGTCAGCCGCGTTGCCACTGGAATGGCGCGGACGCTGGCACGACCTGGCCTGGCGCCTGCGCGGCGCGGTATCGGTTTCCCGCACGCACCTCGACTCGCAACTGTTCTATCCGGACGATCCCACGCTGCAGGCGCTGGCCGAGAGCATGCCCTTGCCATCCGGCTTTTCCGCGCCGATCTACGACGCCAGTGACGGCGGCGGTACCGGCTACTCGCTGAGTGGCGCGCTGGAATACCGCATCAGCAACCACTGGTTCATCGGCACCCGCTTTGACCTCGACCGCTCGGAGTTCTACACCCCGAACTTCTTCAGCGGCTATCTGCGCTACGACTTCGACGGCCGGCCATTGCGCATCGATTTCCCACCCCGTTCGCCAACACCCTACTCCAGCTACTGAGGCGCTAGCGGCCGGAGCTGTACTCGGTCCACTCGCTGCCCAGGCTGTGCGTCCAGTAGCGACCACCGGCACGCATCACCACGGTGCCGTCGTTCTCGGCCACGTACTCGGTTTCTGGCAGGCGTTGGGCCAGGTCGGTTAGCGGTGTCGCGCCCTCAACATACGGATTGTTGGCAGTGAACGCCGCCAGCAGGCTGCCCAGTGCAAACAGGCTGGTGGGCCGCGTAACCTGCACCTGCGCCGCCGTCCCCGGCGCGCCAATCAGCTTTACCCCGGTGGGCACCAGTCCAATCGCCGGGCTCGGCAACTCGCGCAGGCCGGAAATCTGCATGCGATCACCGCGCACGTTGGCCCCATGCTCCGGCACCATGATGACCACGGCGCGACGGCCGGATGCCTGTACGTCGTCGAAGAAGCGCCCCAGGTCGTCAAACAGCTGCGTCACCCGCAAACGATAGCTTTCCTTGACCCCTGGCTGAGTACGGCCGATGAAACGATTGCCGTCATGCAGGCTGCCGGTGTTGTAGTACAGCGCCACACGCGGTTGATCCTGCCGCAGGCGCTGCTTCCACCACGCCGACAACACCGCGTAGTCGCCGTAGTAGTTGCTGCCGTCAAATGCTGCCATCGCCGGTTGGAATCCGGTCAATGGGAACAGCGGTGCCTTCAACCCGCCGCGCACGCTGATATCGGCAGCCATGTTGCCGAACACACCGTTGTGGTTCATCGCCCACTGCGGATCGAATCCGGCTCCTTGCAGTGCATCCATCAGATAGCAGCCAGGATCAGCCGGCTTGTACAGCGCGTCGTGATGAGGCTGTCCGCAGGTTGATCGCAGCAGGCGGATCGCCGCCGGGCCACTGTAGCTCGCGGCTGCATTGAAATTGTCGAAACGCAGATCAAACCGCGCCAGCAGCGGGTTCTGCCGCTGGCCCACGAATTCCAGATCATCCCAGGCCAGCGAGCAGACCTGAAGAATCAGTACGTCGTAGGGCGTATCGTCATTCATGACCGGTTGCAGCCGAACCCGGCGCTGCTGTTCACGCGCATAGAACGCATTCAGCGTGGCGTCGAGATCGCGTTCCGAGCTTATCGGCGCACCAGCGGCTGCGCCTTCGGCGGTCAGGACCGTCGCCGGCGCATCACCCGCGGACGGGCGCGTAACCCCGGTGGCAATTCCGAGAAACGGGGCCAGCAGTATGCCCAGCACCGCAAAGCTGCTCATGCGCAGCTTGCGCGATAGCAGCCAATAGACCAACAGCAGCAGCAGCAGTGCCAGCACCAGCTTGAAATTGATGAAGCGCTGTATCAGATCGAGCAGATATACGGCGCTGAAATCCGCTAGCTGGTCACCCTGCGCCACCACACGTCGCAGCGGCGGCAACCAGGTGTCGTGGTACAGCAGCGCAACGCCAACCGGGATCGCGACGACCTGCTTGCCGACCTTCAGCACCCAACGTCGAACCGGCAACGCCACAAACGCGGCAAACAGCAGATTCTCCAGCACATGGAAGCCGATGAAGCCACCACCAAACATCAGCAGCTTGGCGAAGAAGTAGTAACTCCAGAAGCCCATGGCGATTGCGACCTTCCTAGTTCACAGATTGACGATCATCACCACGTAGCGCCCGCTCCAGGCTTGCCGCGGCGCGATCGGCCAGCCTGACGTAACCCTGCAAACCATATCGCAGCACTTCGAGGAAACTCTTCAGCGGCCTGTCCTGGTAGGACTCATCGTCCCAGTGCAGCCAGGCCTCCGGCCAGCCGAAGGTGCAGCTGACGAGACGCGATTCCTGTTCGAGCGTCAGCGGCTCGAAGTTAACCGCAAGCGACGGGGCGCGCCAGCGCCTGACCCGCGCCGGGAAAGAATGCTCACCCTGATCGTCACGCAGGATGACGGTGACGGCGTCTCCCAAGTTCAGCGCCAGATCGGCGTGTAGCTGGAACCCCAGACCGGTGGTCGAGAAATCATCGGTCGTGACATCAAGGCGCTGGCCGTCAGCCAGCAGCAATGTCGCGTTGATGCGCACTGGCACGCGATGCGCCTTGCGCACCTGGCGCGTCTCGGTAGCCACGGAGACTGCAGCCCCCAGCATCACGAAGTTGTAGAAGGCCCAGGCCATGGTGATCAGCACGGTACCGATATCGCTGGCCTCGCCGTGGAACAGTCGCCAGAACCCCATGATGAGTCCACCCACGTTGAG
>JBFJKG010000351.1:0-2982 GCA_041635075.1 Solimonas sp. | reverse complement strand
GTACGAATTGCCGATCGTCGGCCTCGGCCATCTCGATATCGAGGTGGACGGCGTCACCAAGCGCATAGGCGTGACCCGTGCGCATCTGGAGGAAGACGCGGGCAAATCCCTGCACGAAGCCTTCACCGGGCAGTCGGGCATCGATCTCAACCGTGCTGGCACGCCGCTGATCGAGATCGTCTCTGAGCCGGACATCCGCTCCGCGGCCGAAGCGGTGGCCTACCTCAAGAAGCTGCACCAGCTGGTGGTGACCCTCGGGGTCTGCGACGGCAACATGCAGGAAGGCTCGTTCCGTTGCGACGCCAACGTTTCCGTGCGCCGTCGCGGCACCGAGAAGTTCGGCACGCGCACCGAAACCAAGAACATCAACTCGTTCCGCTATGTCGAGAAGGCCATCGAGTACGAGATCGAGCGCCAGATCGACGTCATTGAATCGGGCGGCAAGATCGTGCAGGAAACGCGTCTGTTCAATCCGGATACCGGAGAGACGCGCACCATGCGCACCAAGGAAGACGCCAACGACTACCGCTACTTCCCCGATCCCGACCTGCTGCCGGTCGTATGCACGGCGGAGTACATCGAAGCGGTGCGTGCAACGCTGCCGGAGTTGCCGGATGCCAAGCGCGCACGGTTCATCGAGCAATACGGTCTGTCACCCTATGATGCCGCGGTGCTCACCGGTGACGTTGCCACCGCGAGCTACTACGAGGCCGTGGTCCAGACCTCGGGCGGCGACCCCAAGACCTGTGCCAACTGGGTCATCACCGACCTGCTCGGTGCGCTCAACAAGCTCAGCAAGGAGATATCCGAATCGCCGGTATCGCCCGCGCAGCTGGCGGGGCTTATCGCCCGCATCAAGGACAAGACCATCTCCGGCAAGATCGCCAAGGACGTGTTCGAGGCCATGCTGGCGGGTGAGGCGCAGGGCGATGATGCCGCCGATCAGATCATCAAGGCCAAGGGCCTGGTGCAGATCACCGACGAGTCGGCCATCATCCAGGCGATCGAGACCGTCATGGCCAACAACCCCGGCCAGCTTGCGGATTACCGCGCCGGCAAGGACAAGCTGTTCGGCTTCTTTGTCGGGCAGGCAATGAAGGCGACCCAGGGCAAGGCCAATCCAGATGCGCTGAACCGCCTGCTCAAAGAGAAGCTGGCGGGTTGAATCAACTGTGGCCAATCTGCTGACGGAATTCCTGTTTCCCGAGTTGGGCGCGCGCGGCGCCTTGATCGAGTTCGACGAAGGCGTCGATGCGATGCTGGGCTCGCGGCCCTATCCCCCTGCAATACGTGCGCTGCTGGGGGATGCGGTAGCGGCGATGCCGCTGCTGGCCTCGCACGCGCGCTTTGCTGGGCGCATGGCCTTGCAGTTCCAGGGCAAGGGCGCACTGCAGATGCTGGTGGCGCAGATCGACGATCAGTTGCAGGTGCGTGGCATGGCCAAATGCAGCGCGGATGCCGACGGCGATTTCGCTGGCCTGATGCAAGGCGGGCACCTGGCGCTGCTGCTGGAGCAGGAAACCGCGGATCGCAACTATCAGGCGATGGTGGCTGTGCAGGGGAGCACGCTGGCTGAATCGCTGGAGCACTATTTCACCCAGTCCGAACAGTTGCCAACCCTGTTGCGCCTGTCCGGCGGCGGCTCTCGTATTGCCGGCTTGCTGCTTCAGCGCATGCCCCTGGGGGAACTCAGCAGCAGTGTCGAGAACTGGGAGCACCTGCAGGCCTTGTTCGCGACCTTGGGCAGCGATGAACTCGGGGCGGTCGAGGGCAGTGTGCTGCTGCGCCGGTTGTTCCATGCCGAGCACTTGCGTCTGCTGGAGCCGCGCGCGGTGTCGCTGAGCTGCCGTTGTTCGCGCGAGGGTGTGGCGACCATGCTGCTGTCGTTGGGTGAAGCCGAGCTGCGCGAGCATCTGGCCGAGCATCAGCAGATCGAAGTGACCTGCGAGTTCTGCGGGCGCGAGCAACGGTTCAGCGCCGATGACATCGACGCGCTGGAACTCAAGGCGCGCATGCAGCCTGACAACGCGACGCGCCACTGATGATTGTTCCCCGCTACCACATCGCGGCTTCGCAGATTCCCGGTGCGGGGCAGGGGCTGTACCTCGATGAGGCGGTCGCACGCGGCCGGGTCATCATCGCCCCGGACGGCGTACACACGGTATGGCCTGAGGCCAAGCTGCGTACTTTTGCAGCGGACTCACGCGAAGTGGAATCCAGCGTGCGCTGGTTTGAAGACCATTTTTCGCTGACGCCGGAGTGGAGCGACGAGTGTTACGTCAATCACTCTTACGTGCCCAAGGCGCTATGGCATCTGGGGTTCATTTTCGCGCTGCAGGACCTCGACGCCGGCGTCGAGGTGACGATGGACTATCGCTACGTCATCGGCGCAGGCGAGCGCCTGCCCTTTGTTGATGCCGAGACCGGGCGCGAGATTGTCGGCCTGCCCTGGGCCGAATGTCTGCGTGGCAGCGCCGAGCAACTGATCGCCCTGCTGCCGCGCTAGCCCCGCACCTCAGCCCACCCGGCGTAGCTGATACACGCCGTGACTCGCGGCCACCGCCTGGCCGCTGCTGTCGAGTATCTCAGCGTCCAGGACGAACTCGGCCTTGCCTTTGTCGGCCGCCTCTGCCTGCAGCGCGACAATCTGCGCCTCGTCCAGGGTCACGGTGATCGTCGCGTCGGTCTTCACCGGCTTGAGAAACTTCAGGTCCAGCGACTTCACGATCGGGTAGAACCGCGTCGTATCAAACGACGACAGGAATAACGCACCGCCCGGAATCTCCGCCAACGTAAACAGCGCGCCCGCGTACATGGTGCCAATATGGTTGCCATTGTTCTGGAACGGCATCAGGCATTTGACGTAGCCACGGCGCAGTTCCTGAACCTTGAGTCCGCTGCGCTGCACGAACGCAATGCCGGTTTCCAGCAATCGGGTGGCGGGGCCTAAATCCATTTTGCGATCTCCTGCGTATAAGGGGT
>JBFJKG010000350.1:0-2984 GCA_041635075.1 Solimonas sp. | reverse complement strand
TGTTCATGGTCGCGTTTCTGGATGGGCTGACAGCACCGCAGATGCCGGCATTTGCGTGGATCTTCCCGGTCTGGGGCATCGCCTTCGCCGCTCTGCTGCTTCCGAAGGCGGGCGCCCTCAAACTGCCGGTGCTGGTGTATGGCGGCGCGCTGATGGGCCTGGCCATTACCGCCTCGATGCGCTGGACCGCGCTGGGCGGCACCGCCGTCTATGCGCTGATTGGCGCCGGGCTGTTCGTGATTTCCGACTCGGCCCTGGGCGCGCGCAAGTTCCTCGGCCCTTACCGCGGGGCGCAGGGTCTGATCCTGAGCACCTACTGGAGTGCGATCGGCCTGATCGCCTGGTCGGCGCTGTAATTCGCTACAGCGTCGCCAGCCAGATTGCCGCCAGGCGCTCCAGCCCGGCCTGATCGAGCGCGTCGAAGCGATCCGGGCGCGGGCTGTCCAGATCAAGCACACCGATCAGCTGCTCGCCCTGATACAGCGGCACCACGATCTCGGATCGTGAGGCCGCATCGCAGGCAATATGGCCGGGAAAGGCATGCACATCCGCCACACGCTGGGTCTGGCCGGTCCTCGCGGCCGTGCCGCACACCCCCTTGCCCAGCGCAATGCGCACGCAGGCCGGCTTGCCCTGGAACGGCCCCAGCACCAGTTCGGTGCCGTCATACAGATAAAAGCCGGCCCAGTTCAGGTCCGGCAGGCTGTGCCAGATCAGGCTGCTGAGATTGGCAGCGTTGGCAATGCGGTCGCGTTCGCCGTGCAGCAGGGCTTCGGCCTGTTGCGCAAGCAACGTGTAGTCTGCGGCCTTGTCGGTACCGGCGATGGGCTTGAGTTCAAACATGATGGCGGGTCCTGTAGGGCCATCAGTATGGGGGCGACCCGCAGGCCACCCAAGCCCTTGATACGGCCTCGATCTGGCCCCGATTTCGGAATTTGGGGGAATTTCCGCTCGCGGATGGGGTCTACGCCCCGTTAAGCTGCACTCACCAGATTCCCAAGACCGCAAGGTAACCCGATGAATAGACTGCTTACTGGCGCTGCCTGCGCCCTGCTGCTCGCCGCCTGCGGCAAATCCGAGACGCCGCCCGCCGCACCGGCTCCGGCGGCCCCCGCACCCAAGGCACTGGTCTCCGGCATTGATGTCCGGCAGCTTGATACCGGCGTGCGTCCTCAGGACGACCTGTTCCGGCACGTCAATGGCCAATGGCTGGCCAACACCGAGATTCCGGCCGACAAGTCCAACTACGGCTCCTTCACCAAGCTCGATGACGATGCCCGGGAGCAGCTGAAACTGATCATCGAAGAGGCGTCCAGCAAGCCCGACAAGGCTGAGGGCTCGGACGAGCAGAAAGTCGGTGACTACTACACCGCGTTCATGAACGAGGCGCTGGCCGACGAACTCGGCATCAAGCCGCTGGCGCCTGAGCTTGAACGGATCGCCGCGATCAAGGACAAATCCGAATTGCCGGCGCAGTTGGCCTGGATGTCGATGCTGGGCTCGGACATGCTGCTGGCGGGGATCGATACCGATGCCAAGGACTCCTCGCAGTACATCCTCTACGTGTATCAGGGCGGCACCGGCCTGCCGGACCGCGACTTCTATCTGTCCAAGGACAAGAAGTTCGTTGCCATCCGCGCCGCGTATGTGAAGCACATCGAGCAGATGCTCAAGCTGGCCGAGATTCCCGGCGCCGCCAATCACGCCAAGACCATCATGGCGCTGGAAACCCAGCTCGCGGAAAAGCAGTGGGACAAGGTCGACTCGCGCGACGCCGACAAGACCTACAACAAGTACGCGCTGGAGGATCTGGGCAAGCTCACGCCGGGGTTCGACTGGAACGTGTACCTGGAAGGTATTCGCGCGCAGAAGACCCCCGGTCTGGTGGTGATGCAGCCCAGCTTCTTCACCGCCTGGGACAAGATCATGGCCACCACGCCGCTGGAAACGCTGAAGGCCTGGATGCAGTTCCATCTGCTGTCTGATTACGCGCCGTATCTCTCCAAGCCGTTCGTTGAAGAGGACTTTGCCTTTTACGGAAAGACCCTCAACGGCACCGCCGAGAACGAACCGCGCTGGAAGCGTGGCGTGACCGCCACCGAGGACGCACTGGGAGAAGTGCTGGGCCGCATCTACGTCTCGCGCCACTTTCCGCCCGAGGCCAAGAAGCGCATGGAGAAGCTGGTCAAGAACCTGACCAAAGCCTATGAGGTCAGCATCAAGAACCTGGACTGGATGGGCGAGGAAACCAAGAAAAAGGCCCTCGAGAAGCTCAGCAAGTTCACACCCAAGATCGGCTACCCCGACAAGTGGAAGGATTATTCGGCGCTGACCGTGTCAGCCGATGATCTGGTCGGCAACATCATGCGCTCGCGCAAGGTGGAGCATGAGCGCGAAGTCGCCAAGCTCGGCGCGCCGATTGATCGCGATGAGTGGCATATGACGCCGCAGACCGTGAACGCCTATTACAACCCGGGCATGAACGAGATCGTGTTTCCGGCCGCCATCCTGCAACCGCCGTTCTTCGACATGAATGCCGAAGACGCGGTGAACTACGGTGGCATCGGCGCGGTGATCGGGCATGAGATCGGTCACGGCTTCGATGATCAGGGCTCCAAGTTCGATGGCGACGGCAACCTCAAGTCCTGGTGGACCGATGAAGACCGCGCCCGCTTCGAAGAGCGCACCAAGCTGCTGATTGCGCAGTACGACCAGTTCGAGCCGCTGCCCGGCCAGAAGGTCAACGGCGCATTCACCATCGGCGAGAACATCGGCGATCTCGGTGGCCTGTCGATTGCGTATAAGGCCTACAAGCTCTCACTCGACGGCAAGGAAGGCGCGGTGATTGATGGCCTGTCCGCAGACCAGCGCCTGTTCATGAACTGGGCGCAGATCTGGCGCCGCAAGTATCGTGATGAGAACCTGCTGCAGCGCCTGAAGACGGACCCGCATTCACCCAGCGAGTACCGCTGCAACGGCATTGT
>JBFJKG010000349.1:0-3003 GCA_041635075.1 Solimonas sp. | reverse complement strand
TTCGGCATGGGCGCGCGCGTGGACGCGTTCCACCTCAGCTTGAATCGAGCAGCGGAGCGCGCCGTGCCGCAGGTGGCCGATATCTTCGGTGACGCCGTGCGCCAGATGAGTCTGCAGGACGCACGCAGCATCCTGGCGGGGCCGCAGGATGCTGCAACGCGCTATTTCCAGCGCGTGTCCATGGATTCGTTGCGTCAAAGGATTCTGCCGATCGTGCAGAACGCGACTGCTGGCGTCGGCGTCACTCAGAGCTACAAGAATCTGACCGCGCAGGCAGGCCCCTTTCTGCAGCTGGCCGGAAAAGGTGTACCTGATCTGGATGGCTTCGTGACCGACAAGGCTCTGGAGGGACTGTTCTCCACCATAGCTGCAGAAGAAGCGCGCATACGCCAGAATCCGGCGGCGCGTGGCAGCGAAATTCTCCAGCGCGTGTTCGGTTCACGCTGATGGTGCCGCCGACCCTGGGCGACGCGCCCCGTCACCCGCGGCGGCAGCGCGTCCGATGAACCAGCGTGACCTGGCGCGAGTGCTGTGCCGTCTGCTGGCGGTCTACCTCGCCGTGCGTGCGCTGGCTGCGCTGCCGGGTGCTGTCGTCACCCTTGGGGGCAGCGCACTCAACGGTCTCCCGCCGTTGGTGTACGGGATGGCCGCGACGGCACTGTGGTTCGGCGCGGGCAAGCTGAGCGGGTTGATCGTTCGAGGGGGGCGCGCCGGCCGCTTGCGGCGCGCTGAAGGCGAAACCCTGCTGCGCGCGGTGTTCATCGCCACCGGCGTGCTGATACTGATTGCCAGCCTGGGCAGCGTGGCTGATCTCGCATCAGCACTGCTGTCGCCTTCCAGCTGGCTGCTGGTGGGCCTGCTAGGTGGTGCAGTGTTCACCCAGTGGGCCGCGGGCATTGCCTTGATGCTGGCCGCGCGTTCGCTGGCTGCAGGCCTTTCCGCCGACACACAGCGCGGGTTGGTCTCCCCTGTACGTGCCGAACTGCAGAATCCGGAAGAGGCCAGTGCCGCGCGTCTGGTCAGCGAACTGGTCAGTGCCGCAGGAGAGTTGGGCGTGCGCCGTCTCACCGATCTGGCCCAGTCCATCCGGGCGGAAGCCGAAGGCGTTGCCAAGCGGGTAGTGCGCAGCTCGCTGGACGCGGTGATCGCCGCGGTCGAACAACGGCGGCCGGACTTCAGTGGATCAACCGCCGCCGACGGCACGGTAACCATCGTGTTCAGCGACATGGAGGGCTTCACCGCGATGACGCAGCGGCTTGGTGATCATGCCGCGCATCAGGTGATCAAGGCCCATAACCATATCGTGCGCCGCGCGGTGCGAAAGCACGGTGGACAGGAGGTCGAACTGCAAGGGGATGGCTTCCTGCTGGCGTTTCCCGATCCGGCGCAGGCCCTGCTATGCGCGGGCTCCATCCAACGCCAGTGCGCCGAGTACAGTCGCCGCCATCCGCAGGAGCCCATCCGTGTTCGCATCGGGCTGCACTGTGGCACGCCGATCAAGGAAGGTGATCGGTTCTTCGGCATCACCGTAATTCTCGCTGCGCGCATTGCCTCAATTGCGGCAGGTGGCGAGATTCTGGTGTCCGATGTCTTGCATCAGGCGGTGGCGGCGGACCGCCGCTTTGTTTTCGTCGAGCAACGCGAGGCTGAACTCAAGGGCCTCAGCGGCCGTCATCGCATGCATTGTCTCGACTGGGCTGATTAGCGGGACAGCCTTGCCCGGCGAGCATGAGCGAACGCTGACCGCCGGCGGATACTCCCGCCCCCCGGCGACAACGAGCGCATGATGTCGTGGAGCGGGCCCAGCCGACTCAGGTGCGACAAAGGGGTGTTCTATGCAGCCGCACGCGGCGGTTGCCGTCAGTCATCGATCAGGCCCTGACCGGGAAACAGTACGTCGGTATAACCGAACTGGCGCAGATCGCGGATGCGCATGGGGTACAGGATGCCGTCCAGATGGTCGCATTCGTGCTGCACCACGCGCGCATGAAAGCCGGAAACCTCGCGCGCAAACGCAACACCGTGCTGATCGTAGCCAGCATAGTGCAGGCGGGTATACCGTGGTACCCATCCACGCATGCCGGGCACGCTGAGGCAGCCTTCCCAAGCCTCGTCCTGCTCGGGTCCCATCGGGGTCAGCACCGGATTGCACAGTACCGTGTATGGCACCGACTCCGCCTGCGGATAGCGCGGATTGTGCTGGACTCCAAAGATCACGATCCGTAGCGGCACGCCGATCTGCGGTGCTGCCAGGCCCGCGCCATTGGCAGCGGCCATGGTGTCACGCAGGTCCTGCACCAGTGCCATCAGTTCCGGCGTGTCGAACTGCTCTATGGGCTGGGCAGCCTGGAGCAGGCGCGCATCGCCCATGCGGAGAATGTCTCGGATCACGCGTTGAAGTTTAGCCTGAGCGCGCAGGGCCGGGCAGGGTCAGAAGGAGCGCTCCCAGCGCATCCCGAGAAAGTCGGGTCCGATGACGGGGGCGATGTGAGTGGCGCTCTCCGGGGTCACAAACAGCTTCGAGACGCCGTATGACAGGGCAGCGCCTGCAATCACGTCACGCCAGCGGTGGTGGTCCGTATCCACGCGCACATAGGCGACGTAGCCCGCCAGCGCGTAAGCGGGGAGGCCGTACTTCCAGCCGTATCGGTCCTGCAGGAATGCCGCGCTGGACGTGACGAACGCGGCGTGTCCGGACGGAAAGCCGTAGGGACTGCCATTGGGGCGTTCTCCCCAGCTGGTCTGATTGAAAGCCAGTCGCAGCGAAGAGTTGAGCAGCAGGCTGACGCCGGTGCTGCGCAAGAACTGCTTCCGACCTTCGTCATCGTCCTTGAAGTAGGCGATGGCATAACTGGTCAGCGGCAACAGCCCGGTCACGATATCGCCGGGCAACTCCTCGCTGCCGGCGAGCGCCGACCCACTATGCAGACACAGTGCGGCCATCAATGCAGCGGGTAATCTGGACAGCTTCATGATGTAGATCCTCCAGGAGGCATCGCCGCT
>JBFJKG010000348.1:0-3005 GCA_041635075.1 Solimonas sp. | reverse complement strand
CAAGACCGCGGCCAAGTACCGGGAAGCCCAGCGTCTGCTGACCGGGGTGTGATGCCGTGCGTGCGCGAGCCCGCTGGCGGGAGTAATTGATGACCTTTGTCTCCGCCGCCGTCCTGCTGTTTCTGGTGATGGACCCACTGGGCAATGTGCCGCTGTTCCTGTCAGCGCTGAAACAGGTACCGCTGGAGCGCCAGCGCACCGTGATCCTGCGCGAGATGATGTTCGCCCTGATCACGCTGCTGCTGTTCCTGTTTCTCGGTGGCCAGATGCTGCGCCTGCTTGGTCTATCGGAGCCCGCGCTATCCGCAGCCGGCGGCATCATCCTGATGATCATCGCGCTGCGCATGGTGTTTCCGTCACGCGAGCATTCCTTGGCAGAGCCGGTCGCCGCGGAGCCCTTCATCGTGCCGCTGGCCATCCCCTACATGGCCGGGCCTTCCGCCATGGCCACCGTGCTGCTGCTGATGAGCCGTGAACCCTCGCGCTGGCTGGAATGGACCGGCGCGGTCCTGCTGGCGTGGGGCCTGTGCCTGCCGGTGATGCTGATGGCGCCCCGACTGCGCCGCGCGCTCGGCGATCGCGGGTTGATGGCCGTCGAGCGCCTGATGGGACTGATTCTGGTGACCATTGCAGTGGAGATGCTGCTGGGCGGCATCGCGCAATGGTGGGCCCTGCATCGCTGATTGCGGTTGCGACACTGCTATTCTCGCCGCTCCTGATACCGGAGCGTTGCCGATGACCGTCGCCCTGTGGTGTGTGTTGGTTGCGGGTTTGCTGCACCTGCCGTTTGCCAGCGCTGCGAAATGGAGTTCGCGCTTTGACAATCACCATCCGCGCGATTTTCTCGATCAGACCACGGGATGGCGCAAGCGCGCGCACTGGGCACAGATGAACATGCTCGAGGCCTTTCCGCTGTTTGCCGTGGCGGTCGTGATCGCGCATCTGATCGCCGGCCCTAACGGCAAGGCCGATGCCTTGGCACTGAGTTTCATCGGCTTTCGCGTTGCCTTCGGATTCTGCTACATCCTCGACAAGGCAACGCTACGCTCCGTAATGTGGGTAGGCGGCCTGCTCAGTGTGGTCGGCCTGTTTGTCGTTGCGGCGCGAGCCGCCTGATTCGGGAGTTCCCCTCATGCAGATCAGAGTTGAGATAGACGTCAAACCCGATGAGTTACGCCGGTTCCTCGGCCTGCCCGACGTCTCCGGTCTTCAGGACGACATCGTCGCGTTCCTGCGCGACAAGGTGGGCGCCGCCAGCGAGTTTGATGCCACCGGGTTTGTGAAAAACAACCTCGACACGCTGCGCCAGAGTCCGGCGTGGAGGAAAATCGCCGCGCGCATCCGCGTGGGAGAGGACGGCGAGGAGGCATCCACCCCAGCCGCTGGGCCTGCGCGCAGTCCGCGCAAGAAGCGCGCTGCGGCGGGGCCGGGAGCCAGCGCTGGCGGCAAACGCCGCCGTCGCGCGTCAGCCAGCAAGTAAAGATCAGGCGCGGGTTGCGCCGACTGTCCTCAGGCGGCTTTTGCCGACTTGGGGGTCAGTTCGCCGATCCAGCCGCGCCATAGCTCGCGGCGAATCTGGTGGTCGCGGCGCAAGCGGTTGCGCGACTCCGGCAGCAAGTCGATCTGATCGCGCAGCAGTTCACCCAGACCACGCGCGCGTCGCGCGATCAGCAGCCGCTCCTGCACCGCTGCGGCATGACCCTGCAGCGATCCGGTTTCGTGCAGCACCAGCAGGCTGAAAGCACCCGCCACCCGCTCTAGATAGGTACCGGGGGGTTCAGCCTGTGTTCCACGATGCGTCTTCATGGCCTCGATTCCTGCATGAAAAAAGGGCTGGGAGGTTGCGCCCCCAGCCCTTCTTGCCGCCCCTTGCGGGGGGCTGAGGGAAGCAATCCCTGATGCTTAGGCGCGAACAGCCTTGCGCGCCTTGGAGGTCGCCTTCTTGGCAACCTTCTTTGCCGACTTGCGCGCCTTGGCGACGACCGGGGCCTGGCCCTGGATCTTGGCCGAGATGCTGCCGAAGCCCTGCTTGAAGGTCTTGGCGAGATCGCCGCTGGCCTTGGTCACGACCGACAGGCTGTCCGTGTACGCCGACACCACCTGATCCTTGCCTTCCGGCAGGTAGGCAACCGGGTTGGCGGCAACGGCCTTGATGCCGTCGACCTTGGCCTTCTCGAAGCTGGCCTGCGCCAGACCGATCAGCTCCTTGCCGACGCTGACGTTGGTCTCAACCAGTTCCTGCACGCCTTCCACCACGATGGCGGTGCCTGCCTTCAGCGTCTCGACGCTGACTTCGACCACTTCCTGACCGCGGGCAACCACGACGTCCGCGCGGGCCTTCACATCATTCACCAGGTTTTCAACGTTCATGCTGCACTCCATGTTGGCAACGAAAAGATTCAGTCAACTCTCACATTGCTGCGGTGCAGCAATTGCTGCGGTGCATCATAGCAGCCCCCCTGCGCTTGTCAACGGCGCGGCCAGGGATTCCGACGAGCGGCGCCCTCTACATGAATGTCATATTAATCATTGTCTTGCGAAGGCCAACTGCCGCCGCAGGGCATTGTGTATGCTCGCTGCATGAATCGTTACCTGATGAAGCTGCGGGAACACCTCTGGGATCTCGAGGCCATGGCCCGCCACCCCAAGCGCTGGGTCCGGCTGGGCCGCTATGCCTTTGTGTTGGGCCGCGACCTCGTGGAAGGTCAGCTCAACATGCGCGCGATGAGCCTGGTGTATACGACCCTGCTCTCGATCGTGCCGCTGTTGGCACTGGCATTTTCGGTATTGAAGGCGCTGGGCGCGCACAATTCCCTGGAGCCGGTATTGCTGGAGTTCTTGCGGCCACTCGGTTCGCGGGCCTTCGAACTGACCGACAACATCATCACCTTCGTCGAGAAGATTCAGGTGGGCGTCCTGGGATCTGTCGGTGTGGCGCTGCTGTTCTACTCGGCGATCTCCCTGATCCAGAAGGTCGAAGAAAGCTTCAACTTCATCTGGCGGGT
>JBFJKG010000347.1:0-3008 GCA_041635075.1 Solimonas sp. | reverse complement strand
GTTGTTGGCATGAGACACCGTATTGCCGACCAACGGCCGCTTGCCGGTGACCTGACAGACTTTCGACATGACACAAAACCCCGGGATAAACAGACGGCGCACAGCCATAGGCCGCGCGAAAGGGGCGCAATTGTGCCAGCGACGCCCCCACAGAGCAAGCACTAAGCGGAATCCGGCCCTCGGGCACTGGCATTAACCGGGTTCCATCCAGTATTTTGCGGGCTGTGACCGCCCGAACCGCTACCCGGAAAGCACCCTCAGAGGCAGACCGTCACGCCCTGCTCGTGACCGCGCGAACGCTCGCCCGACACCATTCCCTGACAGAACTCACCCCCGACCTCATTTGCAAGGAAGCCGGGCAGCCGCCAGATCGATTCAGGGTCGTGTGGCCGGACCAGATCGGCTTCGAGCGTGAACTGCTCGCCGAGCTGCTGGACGAGGTGCGCGACACCGTCGCCAAGAACATATCCGGCATGCCCCCCGGGATTTCCCGGCTGAAACTTGCGATCGAGGCCTATCTGGAAGCCAACCGGGCACGCCCCACCGTTCGAGCGCTCGCGTTGAAGCTGCAGACGGACCCGGCTGGCTCAGCTGTTCTGCGCAGCAGGATTGCGGGGTTCACCCTGATGATGGATATCGAGCTGCAGGCCCTGAATTGGCCGCACCCGGCAGCCGTTGCGCGGCTGTTTACGGCCGCCACGCTGGAGATCGCCTACGCCGAGCATGAAGCCGGGTGTGTCATGCCAGACCTGCGCACCACATTGTTCCATCATTTTGATGCTCGCCGCGGATGAGCGACGCCACCCAGAAACTGCTGGCGGCCGGGCCGAAGTTGGCCGAGCGCTATACGCTGGCCGAGCTGAACATTGCTCGGATCTGCGCCGCTGCCGATGTGACGACGGCGCAGTTCAAGTCCGCGTTCGGGAGCGTTCTGGCTTACGTGGACGCGCTGCAACTGCGCTTCATGAACGAACTGCGCGACCGTATCGTCAAGGTTACGGCGGGGTCCATGCCAGGGTTATTGCGCGTAAAGCTGGCCTCCGAGGCCTATCTGAGTGGCTGCCTTGAGCAGCGCGTGCTGCGCGGCTGGCTGATCGAGGCCAGGGCCCAACCCCTGATATCCGCCGGACTGCGCAAGCAGAACCAGATCTACTCGGTGCTGGTCAGCGCTGAACTGGGCGATAGCGGATGGACACACCCGCAGGCGGCTGCGCGCCTGTTCCTCGCCATGATCAACGAAGCTTCCGTTGTGGAGCATCGCGCCGGCCAGCCGGTGACGTCGGTGCGCGAAACGCTGTGGGATTTCCTGGACCACGGGGCATCTCCGCTGCCGCCGGACTCATAGCCAGCCGCGCTCCGAGAAACTGACCGGGTCACCGTCGCCGATCACCATGTGATCGAGCACCCGCACATCCAGCAAAGCGAGCGCCTGCTTAAGTCGTGCAGTCAACGCACGATCGGCTGCGCTAGGCTCGGCTACGCCGCTGGGGTGGTTGTGCGCAAAGATGACAGCGGCGGCGTTGTGTCTCAGCGCCCGCTTGGCCACTTCGCGGGGATACACGGCGGCACCATCCAGCGTGCCCCGGGCCAACTCCTCGAACACCAGCACCCGATGCTGAGTATCGAGAAACAGGGCACAGAACACTTCATGCTCCAGATCACGCAGTTGAAGATGCAGGTATGTGGCCGCGGCGCGCGGATCGGTCAACGCGGCACCGCGCTGCAACTCCTCCCCCAGATGGCGCCGAGCAATCTCTAGCACTGCCTGCAACTGCGCATACTTGGCCGCTCCCAGTCCTTTCTGGGCACAGAAATCTTCCCGCGATGCTCGCATCAGCTTGCGCAGACCACCAAATCGCCTGATCAGATCGCGGGCCAGATCAACCGCACTGCGTCCCGGCACCCCGGTACGCAGGAAAATGGCGAGCAACTCAGCGTCCGAGAGCCGCGCGGCCCCGGCGCTCAGCAGCTTCTCCCGCGGGCGCTCGCCCTCCGGCCAGTCGGTAATCGGCATGGGCCTCCCCCTTCATCACCCTACCCGCACCGTTACAATGCGCCGATGGAAACCCCACCTGCAAGGCTCTCCGGGCGCCGCGTTCTGCTCGGCGTCACCGGCGGCATCGCGGCCTACAAGGCCGCCGATCTCGTGCGCCGGCTCAAGGAAATCGGCGCTGACGTCCAAGTCGTGATGACGGACTCCGCTCGCGAGTTCGTCACGCCACTGACGTTTCAGGCCGTGTCGGGGCGCGAGGTTCGTTGCGGTTTGTTTGATACAGCCGCCGAAGCGGCCATGGGGCACATCGAACTGGCGCGTTGGGCGGATCTGATCCTGATCGCGCCGGCGAGCGCCAATTTCCTGTCCAAGCTGGCCCACGGCGCTGCGGATGACCTGCTGAGCACCCTGTGCCTCGCCAGCGACCGACCACTGGCCGTTGCCCCCGCGATGAATCGCCTGATGTGGTCGCATGCCGCCACCCAGTCGAATCTGGCGACGTTGCGGCTGCGCGGCGTGCGGATTCTTGGTCCCGGCAGCGGCAGCCAGGCGTGCGGCGAGACCGGCGACGGCCGCATGTGGGAGCCAGCACAGATCCGTGATGCAGTCATCTCCGTGCTCGGTGGCGGCCCGCTTTCCGGGGTAAACGCTGTGGTCACCGCAGGCCCCACGCGCGAGGCACTGGATCCGGTGCGGTACATCAGCAATCGCTCATCGGGAAAGATGGGTTATGCCGTTGCCGAAGCCTTGGCGCAGCTCGGCGCAGCTGTGACGCTGATCACCGGCCCGACGGTCCTGTCGTCATCCCCGCTGGTGCATCGCGTTGACGTCGAAACCGCAGACGAGATGCTGCGAGCCGCGCTTGCTGCAGCCGCCACGGCACAGATCTTTGTCGGTGCGGCCGCTGTCGCCGACTACCGCGTCGACACCATCGCCGCCGAGAAGATCAAGAAAACCGGCGAACACATGCAGCTCTCGCTTACGCGCAATGAGGACATTCTCAGCCGCGTGCGCG
>JBFJKG010000346.1:0-3016 GCA_041635075.1 Solimonas sp. | reverse complement strand
GGCACCATGACGCCCGAGATGCTGGGATACATCTCATACGTGGGCCATGACACGGCACGTCAGCAGCAGCGCTATGTGTACGCCAATGCCTCGGCTGAACTGCCGGGTACGGACCTGATCCTGCCGGCGCCGATTGGCGTCGCCGTGGGCGTTGAGTTCCGTCGCGAAGACTTCCGCAGCAATCCGGATCCGTTGAAGGTCAATGGCACCAGCAGCACCAATGCTTCCAGTGCCACGCGTGGCGGCTACAACGCCCGCGAAGCATTCGTTGAGCTGGCGGTGCCGGTCCTGCGAGATCTGCCCGGTGCCCAGGATGTGAATCTGAGCCTCGCTGCGCGCGGCTCCGACTTCGGTGATCTGGGAGACAACGTCAGCACCAAATTCGGTCTGGAATGGCGCGTCTATGAAGACCTGATGCTGCGTGCGACCAGTTCGGAAGCGTTCCGCGCGCCCAGCGTCACGGAGCTCTACCTCGGCGCCGTCACCAGCTTCCCCGAAGTGAACGATCCCTGCGCAACCTCAGAGCGCACTGATCCCGCCAGCTCGGACTACAACGCCAATACTGCCGCGAACTGCGACTCGGATGGCGCATCGGACTCGCAGTTGAACGCGCAGTTGCCGACCATCTTTGGCGGCAACCCCGACCTGAAGCCAGAGTCGGCAGATTCGCTGACCGCAGGTGTGGTGTTCAACCCGTCGTTCCTGCCGGACTTCGACATCACCATTGACTGGTACCGGATTCGTCTGACCGACTTCATCACTTTTGTCGGTACCGACCAGATCTTTGAGCTGTGCTACCGCGCCGACCCCAACAACCGTTCATTGTGCGAGAACGTCGAGCGTGGCTCAGACGGCCAGATCATCAGCATCGACAATACGGCGACCAACTTCCTGGAGCTTGAAGTCGAGGGTGTGGACTTCAATATCGGCTGGGTGCTGCCGGGTGAGTTCATCAACAATCTTGGCCGTTTCAAGTTCGACATGGATGGCGCGTATGTGACGCGCTACGAGGTCTCGTCGCCTACGGCTGAAGGTAAGCGCATCGAGAATCTGGCCGGGCTCGAGTTCGGTGGCCAGGGTGCGATTCCTCGCGTCAAGCTGAATGCCTCGCTGACCTACACGCGAGGCCCGCTGGAAGCCAGCTGGACCACGCGCTATGTGCATTCGGTGATCGAGACCTGCGACGACGGCCGTCAGGATCCCGGCGTTGCCAACGGGGGCAGCAATCCCACCCCGGTGCTCTCGCTGGAGGAGTACGGACTCTGCTCAGGCCCGGTGCATCCGAAACATGGCCTGATCAACGAGCTCGACGCCGTGTTCTATCACGACATCCAGGCGTCCTGGCGGTCGGAGTCGCTGGATACCAAGTTCGTGTTCGGTGTGAACAACGTGTTCCAGCAGGAGCCGCCGGCAGCCTATACGGCGTTTGCCAACACCTTTGATCCAACGCTCCACGAACTGCCGGGTAGCCGCGCGTTCTACGTGCGCTTCATCAGCAACTTCTAATTGATACAGCTGCTCCCATCCCGGTGTCCGCCTCGTGCGGGCACCGGTTTTTTTTGTGCGCTAGCCCATAACTGCGTCTCGTGCGAGGCTTAGGGGCATGAATCCGGACTGCAGCGCAGGCGCATCATGATCACCTTGCAGCAATGCGTGGCCATGGATGAACGCGACCCGCTCGGCGCCTTTCGCGGGCGCTTCAGTCTGCCGGAAGGTGTTGTCTACCTGGACGGCAACTCTTTGGGCGCGCTGCCCGCGGCGACAGTGGCGCACCTGCAGCAGGTCATCGCGCAGCAATGGGGCGAGCGCCTGATTCGCAGTTGGAACGAAGCAGGTTGGATCGATCTGCCTGTGCGCGTGGGCGACAAAATCGGTCAGCTTGTTGGGGCCCGCCCCGGCGAAACCGTGGTTGCGGATTCCACCTCGATCAACCTGTTCAAGCTGCTGGCCTGCGCGCTCCGGTTGCAGCCACAGCGCCGCGTAATACTGGCGGAGGCCGGCGAGTTTCCGACCGACCACTACATGGCGCAGGGGCTCAGCGCATGGCTCGCGGCAGGCTACGAACTACAGCGTGTGCCGGCCGCTCAGCTGGCGAGTTCGCTGGATCAGAGGGTGGCGGTGCTGATGCTGAGCCACGTCAACTATCGCAGTGGTGCGATGCACGACATGGCGGCAGTGACTGCGCAGGCACATGCGGTGGGCGCGCTCGTGTTATGGGATCTCGCACATTCGGCTGGTGCGGTGCCCTTGCAGCTGGTCGACTGCGATGTAGATTTCGCGGTGGGCTGTGGCTACAAGTACTTGAACGGTGGCCCTGGCGCGCCGGCCTTTGCCTATGTCGCAGAGCGCTTGCAGCCGGATCTGCAGTCACCGCTCAGTGGCTGGTTTGGACATGTGCGTCCGTTTGCATTCGAGCCTGATTATGCGGCGGCGCCGGGCATCCGGCCTTTGCTTTGTGGCACCCCCGCAGTGCTGTCGATGAGTGCATTGGAGGTGGGAGTCGATCTGATGCTTGAAACCACGATGTCGGTGGTACGCGAGAAATCACTGGCGCTGACCGACATACTGCGGGCACTGGTGGTCCAGGAGCTTGAGGGGCACGGTTTTGAGATCATCACGCCCCAGGCGCATGCCCAGCGCGGCAGCCAGATCAGCCTGCGTCATCCGCATGCCTGGCCCTTGAGTCAGGCGTTGATCGCCCGCGGCGTAATCGGCGACTTCAGGGCCCCCGATGTACTGCGTTTCGGGTTGGCGCCGTTGTATGTGTCTTTTCGGGATGTATGGCAGGCGGTTGCCCGGTTGCGGGAGCTGATGCGCAGCGGAGACTGGAACCGACCCGAGTTTCTCCAAACCGCAGCGGTGACTTGATGAACGCGAATCCGATGTGGTCGTTGGGGGTGGCGGCGGCGCTATCAGCCTGCGCGGTTTCGCGGCCAGTGCCGCCGCCCTCCACGGCGGCGCCGAGCCCCTCTTCGCCGCTGAGCTGGGCAGACGTCGCGGCGCGGCCGCTACCCGG
>JBFJKG010000345.1:0-3018 GCA_041635075.1 Solimonas sp. | reverse complement strand
TGCGCACGCGATGCGCCTGATCAGACGCCTTCGGTGGCTGGTTCAGCAGATAGCGGCACAACTCGCCGATGTAACAGAACGCGGTGGCGTCGAAGCGGCGAATCTCATCCCAGAAGCGGGTCGCGCTGAACTTGCGGCCCAACGCCAGTGCCGCTCCCGCGCCAAGCACCGAGCCCCAGGACACGGTCAATGCATTGTTGTGATACATCGGCAGCGGGCAATACATGACGTCGTCGGCGCGCACTCTGAGACTCATCTGGCCCAGGCCGGCCATGCCGCGCAACCAGCGGTAGTGGGTCATCACCGAGGCCTTGGGCAGGCCAGTGGTGCCGGAAGTAAAGATGTAGAAGCACGGCTGCTTCAGCTTGATGCGCGCGGTTTCCGCAGGATTGGCCGCTGAGGCCTGCTCGGCCAACGCTGCCAGATCATGGAAGCCGTCGGGCAACGCGCTGCTGTCAGCGTCTTCCCGCATCCAGAAATAATGATGGTTGCGGTTCTCATCGGGGACGTGGCCGCTGGAGCGCAAGGCCTCCAGGCACTCGTTGCCGGCGATGATTGCCTTGGCCTTGGTCAGGCGAATGCTGTGTGCCAGCACCTCGCCGCGCTGCTGATGGTTGAGCATGCCGGCGATCGCACCGAGCTTGACGGTCGCGGCAACGCAGGCCAGCACTTCCGGCCGGTTCTCCATCAGGATCGCAACGGCATCGCCGCTGCCCACCCCCTGGGCCTTGAGCACGGCGGCAATGCGATTAACCCAGGCGTTGAACTCGGCGTAGCTCCAACGCTGATCCTCAAACAGCAGCGCGGGCGCCGAAGGCGTGCGCTCTGCATGGCGCTGTATCAGCAGGCCGATGGAATTGAGCGTGTCCGGTTTGAACGTCACCAGATTGAACAGCCCGCGATTGACGGTCAGCGTATCGGGTAGCGACTTCAGCGCGCCGCGCAGGACATCACCAAAGCTGACGAGATCGCGGTTCTGGCTCACGGGCTAAGCTCTCCTTCGAGGTACTGTGTTCAGGCGCGCACTGTCGCGGCCAACCGGATCATAGGCAAGCGCCGATTCGCCAGCCACGCGTGTCAGCGCTGCCGCTTGCCGGCAGGTGCGCCGTGTATCGTTTCCAGAATGCGCTCGCGCAGCCAGCGGTTGGCGGGCTCGTTCTCGACGTTGGTATGCCAGTACAGATAGGCATCCAGGCCTGGAATGTCCAGCGGCAACGGCAGGATGCGATTGCCGAACTGCTCGTTGGCAATCCGCGCATAGCGCTCCGGCATGGTCAGCAACAGATCGGTCTGCGCCACCACGCGGCAAGCCGCGAAGTAGTGCTGACAGCGCAGGCGCACGCGACGGCTGTACCCGAGCCGCGAAAGTTCCATGTCCTCGATGCCGAGCCCACGACGACGCGAGCTGACCAGCACATGGTCTTGCCGCAGATAGGTATCCAGACTGAGGCTGCGGCGCACGACGGGATGGTCCGCACGTGCGAGAACCACCAGTCGATCCAGTTCCAGTTGCTTGCGCGAAATCGCGTCCGATAGCGGCAACAGGATATCGATGGCGACATCAAGCGTGCCTGCCGCCAGCTCGGCCTCCAGTTGCCGCCGGTCCGGACGCACTGCCGCCACTTCGACTTGCGGCGCCTGCTGCATGATCGACTGCATCAGCGTCGGCAGCAGCGTCGCCTCCAGCACGTCGCGCACGCCAAGATTGAAATGCCGCTGCGTGGCGGCCGGCTCGAAGCGATCGATATCGCCCAGCAGAATCTCAAGCTCGCGCAGCGAGCGCCGCACCGGACCAATCAGATTGCGGGCCATCGGGGTTGGCACCATGGCCCTCCCCTCGCGCGTAAACAGCGGGTCCGAGAAGCGCTCCCGCAGCCGCGCCAGCGCATGGCTGATGGCCGGCTGCGTCAGATTGAGCTTCTCGCTGGCACGCGTAATGCCACCCTCGGTAAAGATGGCGTCGAAAACTACGAACAGATTCAGGTCTATGCGGCGTATATGCATGGAACTGATGGAAGTCGATCCGAATCATTCATTTGCCGCAGTCTAGAGACCGGCCTAAGCTCCCTGCAAACCTATTGCGTCGCTCCCGCCGTCGGCGGGCCGCGGCGTTGCCTTTGCGACGGAGGATGCATGCAGCAGGAGCAGTTCGTCGGCACCAGCGCGGTCAAGGAGCAGCATCGCTTCGATGTCGCGGCATTGGAACGCTATCTGAGCGCACAGATCACCGGCTTTTCGGGGCCGCTGACGGTCGAGCAGTTCAAGGGCGGGCAATCCAATCCCACCTACAAGCTCATCACCCCCGGCAAGCACTACGTCCTGCGGCGCAAGCCGCCCGGCAAGCTGCTGTCTTCGGCACATGCGGTGGACCGCGAGTACCGGGTGATCAGTGCGTTGGGCCAGACCGATGTCCCGGTCGCCAGGACCTGGTGCCTGTGCGAGGACACCGAGATCATCGGCACCGCGTTCTATGTGATGGACTGCGTCGAAGGCCGCGTGATGTGGGACCCCACCCTGCCGGGCTACGAACCTGGGCAGAGGCGCGCGATCTTTGAAGAAATGAACCGCGTGATCGCGGCGCTGCACTCGGTGAACTATGAAGCCATCGGCCTGGCCGACTACGGCAAGCCCGGCAACTACTTCGCGCGCCAGATCGACCGCTGGAGCAAACAGTACCGCGCCTCGGAAACCGAGAAGATCCCCGCCTTCGAGCGCCTGATCGAATGGCTGCCGGCGAATATTCCTCCGGGTGACGAGACCACCATCGTCCACGGCGACTACCGCCTCGACAACATGATCTTTCATCCCACCGAGCCGCGCGTGCTCGCGGTGCTGGACTGGGAGCTCTCAACCCTCGGCCATCCGCTAGCGGACTTTGCGTACCACTGCATGACCTGGCATATCCCCAAGGGTGTGTTCCGCGGCCTCGGCGGCGCCAAGCTCACCGAACTGGGCATACCGACCGAGGCCGAGCATATTGCCGCCTATTGCCAGCGCACCGGCCGCGGTGCGATCAAC
>JBFJKG010000344.1:0-3021 GCA_041635075.1 Solimonas sp. | reverse complement strand
GACAGCGCGCCGAAATAATCGTCCTGCGGCACACCGGCCATGTCGGCAATCAACGATGGCAGCAGCGCGATGTCCAGCACCGCGGGTGATTCCTGCAGGGCCGGCAGATAGTTGGCGCGCAACTGATACTGCGTCACCAGATCAGGCGCCGGCAGATCGTAACGATAGCCCGGCTGTGGCTCCTCGAAGTACGCCTGATGGTCACCGAAGTAGGCCCATAGCGTGGGCCGGGGGCGATTGATCAAGCCCTGTTCCAGTTGCTGATTGGCGGCGTCCAGTCGCTGCAGGCGCTGCACATAGTCGCTGAGCTTGGCCGCCAGCGTGCGCGGGATGCCATTCTGCCCAAGCCGGAACGCCACCGGCGTGCGACGGCTGTAAGGCGCGTGTTCCTTGATTGACAGCATGTACAGCAGCAGCGGCCGCTCGGGCCGCTGCTGCTGTTGCTCGCGCAGCAGACTCAAGGCGGCCTCGGCGAGGCGCGCGCCTTCGGCGATGTCCCACTCATCTCCGGGCAGTGCGTCGTACTCCGGGAAGTCACGCAGCGTCAGCACCCGATCAAAACCCACGGCTTCGTAGGTGCGGGCCGCGCCATAGAAGCGCTTCGGCGTCGGCATCAGCACCACGCTGTCGTAGCCAGCGGCGGTAAAGCGCCGCACCAGGGTGCTCTCGACCTGCGGCGCCACGCTGTTGAATACCAGACTGCTGCGGCTGCCAAAGTCGGCCGGCACCAGCCCGGTCAGCAAGGAGAACTCCGACAGCCAGGTTTTGCCGCCGTAGGTGTGCACACGCAGCAGCCCTGCGGCACGCGTCAAGCCGTTGCGCTCGAACATCGCCAGTCGTGGCAGGTCCGGCCGCGGCAACGCGTACTGGGCCGGATCAAATGTCGATTCGTGCAGCCAGATCACGACGTCCGGCAGTTTCGCGCGCGCGGCAGGCTCCGACAGCGGCATGCCGTCGCGCGCAGCCGTAAACAGCGCCGGATCACTGCCGGGCAGTGGCTGCATGAACTCGAAGGCGCTGTAGGAGAACACCAGGCGCGACATCACCCCGCAGACCTTGTCGCGCCCGCAGTCGGCGTCGTCGCGAAACACTTCCCAGGTGTGTTGATGACGTCCGCCCCAGGCGATGGCGCACCAAGCCAGCAACAGCAACGCGCACAGCACTCGCGCCTGCCGGGGCAACGTGGCATCCGAGCGGCGGCGCCAGATCCACAGCAGCAGCACGCCCACCAGTGCGCCCCAGCCCGCAAGCGCCCACTGCACGTTGGGATAGCGCTTGACGATGCCCCAGTTCGAGCCCTCCGACAGGAACACGAAATCCATCAACGCCAGACGGTTGCCGAAGAAGTGCAGCTTGAACTCGCCTATGCCCCAGATCAGCGTCGCAACGGCGATGGCCGTCGCCATCGCCGCCGGCAGCCGGCCACGCGCGGCGGCCACCAATAGAAACGGCACCAGAAACAGGCCGGCATTGATCAGCGCGCAGACGCTGTCGTCGCTGTACTGCAGGCTGATTGCAACGGTCGCAGCAACCGCGCCGAGTATCAGCGTCGACAGCAGCGCATCGCCGATCCGCACGGCACTTGAGAGGGAGAGCACAGGCATGGCGCGGATTCTACGGTGCCGCCGCCACCGCGTGCCGCGTCAGGCTGCGGTCAGAAAGCGCGACAACTCGCGGCGGAATACCCGTGGCGCCTCGAACGGCACCGCGTGTCCGCAGTTCTCGACCCGAACCACGCGCGCCTGCGGCACCGATTCGACAATCCGCAGCTGGCCGGCCGCTGGATACATCACCGACTGCATACCGACCATCACCGTCATCGGCGCGCGCAGTTCGGCCAGACTGGCGCGCCAGTCGTAGTCCTCTTCCAGATACGAGCGCAGGCCCTCCATGTACACCGTCCAGTTGCTCATCGGCGCCACGCGCGCCATCAGCGCACCATGCCGCGCCAGTCGTGTAAACGCCTGCCAGCCTCGGCCGTGAAACGCATAGCCGAAGAACTCCGCAAGCGTGCGCCACAACTGGCGGCGCAGCACCATCGGTACCTGGCTCAGCGCCAGGCTGCGGTAAGGCAGCAAAGCGTCCATCAGCAGGCGCCACTGCTGCATGCGCGCTGCCTGCTGGGCGCCCAACAGACCGTGCTCCCAGTCCGGGCCGTTGCGCACGCAAGGCGACTGATCGATATGCAGATAGCTGTGCACGCGTTCGAAGCCGTAGCGGCGGTGATACTGCAGCGCGGTACAGGCGCCCATCGAAAGCCCGCCCAGACGCACGCGGTGCAGGTCCAGACCCTGCAGCAGGTCGGCCACGTCATCTGCATGCTGATCGAGCATGCAGGGGCGGCTCAGCGCCAAGTCGTGCGAGCGACCAAAGCCGCGCAAGTCAGGGATGATGAAGCGGTAACGATGCGCCAGCGGCAGCGCAAACGGCAGCCACAGCGCGCCGGGCATGGCAAAGCCATGCAGCAGCATGACCGGCGGACCACGGCCGACATCGTAGTAGTGCAGCCGGGCGCCGTCGCGCATGCGTAGAGAGGACATGCGCAAGCAGCCTATCGACAATCCGGATTATTGGAAGACCGCCTCAACCCTTGCGGTGTACCGCCAACGGCGCAAAGGCCTGCGAGGTCGGCATCAGCGACACGGTATTGATGTTGACATGCGGCGGCCGGCTGGCCACCCAGTGCACGGTGTCGGCCACATCATCAGCGGTCAGCGGTTGCGTGTTCTCATAGATCTTGTCGGCGCGCGCGACATCGCCGTGAAAGCGCACTGCCGAGAATTCGGTGCCGCCGCAGAGGCCGGGTTCAATGTCGGTGACACGCAAGGCAGTGCCCAGCAGATCCGCGCGCAGGTTCAGGGAAAACTGCCGCACAAAGGCCTTGGTCGCACCATAGACATTGCCGCCGGGGTAAGGCCATTCGCCGGCGATCGAGCCAATGTTGACGATATGCCCGCGTTCGCGCGCCACCATGCCCGGCAGCACCGCGCGGGTCAGTGTCATCAGGCCCTTGATGTTGGT
>JBFJKG010000343.1:0-3032 GCA_041635075.1 Solimonas sp. | reverse complement strand
GTTAGTTGAAACCGCAGACTGGGGCTATGTGCGCCTGAGATTGGAGCACTATTCCGAAACTGATTTACAGCGTTGGAGCGAGAAGCTTGCGGCGACGAACTGGCAGCGCATCGTCGCCTACTTCATGCACGAGCCTTCCGCCCCGGGCTACGCGCGGACGCTGATGCGCATCTCGGCCACCTAAGAACCTACCGGGCTTGCAATCGGAAAGGTCTCGCCATATCATTCAACTCAATGGTTGAATTACAAGACAGCACGTTTGCCGCACTCGCCAACGCCACCCGCCGCGACATGTTGCTGCGGCTGACAGCGGGGGAGTCCACCATCGGCGCCTTGGCCGAGGCCTACGACATGTCGCTCAACGCCGTCTCCAAGCATGTGATGACGCTGGAGCAGGCGGGCCTGGTGACACGCCGCGTGGACTGGCGCACGCATTACATCTGCCTGAATCCTGAGCCGCTGCGCGCTGCGCACGAATGGCTCGACCACTACCGCGCCTTCTGGGAGCACCGCCTGGATGCGCTTGAGGATTTCCTTGCACGGAAGAAAGGAGCACAACATGCCGCACCAGATCCAACTCAAAAGAAGACTCGCCGCCACACCCGATGAGGTGTATGAGGCCTGGACCGACGCCAGCAGTCTCAGCCAGTGGATGGTGCCCATCGTGGGCGGACGCACCGAAGCGTTGACCGATGCGCGCGTGGGCGGCCCGTACCGCATCGACATGTTCGGTCTGGGCAGCCAGCACACACAGGAAGGGGAGTATCTGCGGCTGGAGCGCCCGCGCCTGATCGAGTTCACCTGGACGGCGGACGCCTCCGAGCCTAAACGCAGCATCGTCACGGTCGAGCTTCAAGCTGCAGGCGAGGACGAAACTGATCTGACGCTCACCCACCGGCTGCTGCCAAGCGAAGACGCCGTGCAGAGTCACTACGCCGGCTGGGACTCCGGTCTCGACAGTCTGTTGGCCTACGTCAGCCGCCCCGAGCGCCGGCACTACCGCAGGGAAATACACTTCAAGGCATCGGCCTCAAAGCTTTACGCCGCGCTTAGCACGCAGGCGGGCCTGCGCGGCTGGTGGACGCAGACCTGCACGGCCGACGAGGTGGTCGGTGGACAGGCGCGCTTTGATTTTGGCGAGAACTACAAGCGTATGCGCATCGATACGTTGCGCCCGCATCGACAGGTGCGCTGGCAGTGCCTTGAAAGCCATATCCACGTGGACGGTCGCAGCTATCGCGAAAACGAGTGGGCCGGCACCACTATCGTGTTCCGCATCAATGAAGACACGCCCACCCACTGCGTGCTGCGCTTCGAGCACCTGGGGCTGACACCCGCGCTGGAATGCCACGCACTGTGCGACGCTGGCTGGACGCATTTCCTGGCGAGTCTGGTGCGCTATGTCGAGACCGGCACGGGTACACCGCATCTCGCCAGCGAGGCGGATTGCTCGGCTCATGCCCACCGAGCCGCGTGAGGGCGCACATGAGCGAAATCACGCTTACGACCTACGACTGGGTGCCCGAAGCGCCGCGCGGCTTCGTGCGCGACTTGCGCGTGCGCTGGGCATTGGAAGAAGCCGGCCTGCCGTATCGCGTCCGCAGCGTGCCGTTCCGCGACCGCGGCCCAGAGCATTTTGCGCATCAGCCTTTTGGCCAGGTGCCGTGGCTGACCGATGGTGATCTCTCGCTCTTTGAGAGCGGGGCCATCCTGCTGCATCTGGGTGAGCGCAGTACCAGGCTGCTCCCCACGGGATCTCGCGCTCGCAGTGAGGCGATCGAATGGGTCTTTGCCGCGCTCAATTCAGTGGAGATGGCGAGTCTGCCGTGGGCGCTATTCCAGTTCTCCGGCGACACTGCTACGCCGGGGTTCGGGATGTTCGAACAGTTCCTGAAAGTGTCCCGCTTGCCCCACCTTGAGAGGGCGTTGGCGGCGCGAGAATGGCTGGCCGGCGAATTCTCCATCGCCGATATTCTCATGGCGGATGTGCTGCGCCTGGTAGATCGTTTTGAAGGGCTCGAAGCGTTTCCGGCCTGTCGCCACTATGTCGCACGCGCCACGGCGCGGCCGACATTTGCCAAAGCGTATGCCGATCAGATGGCCCATTTCGCTGCGGCTGATTAGTGGCTCAGGGCTCGGTTGAGCCTGCCTGGCAGACCGTATGCGCTTGCGGGCTGACCTGAAAGCGGCGCTGCTGTAATCAAACCGGTTGGGGCACTACGCCTATCGGACGACCAGACTGGCTGGCGGGCGCGGCATACTGCGCTTCGGCGTAGCCGCTGGTGGCTGCACCGCATGCCCGGACGGCGGCACTATGCCGGGGCGTGATCCGTATGCAGCCCTATAGACCCCATGAACGCCGATTCCACCGCTTTACCTACGCTGTTGCCTGCGCCTGCCGAGCGCTGTGTGGTCTACAAGCCGGTGATCATCAGCCGGCGCAGCCGTTTCATCACCTGGCTGCTGAAGGTGTTTCTGCGCCCCTGGCTGGGGCGCATGATCCGCGGCTCTGACGAAAAGATTGCGCGCGTGCAGTTGCAGATGTCGCGCATGCGCTGCCCCAACACCCACGGCCTGCCGCTGGAATACACCGTGGTTGGCAGTGAGCCGGGCCACGTGTTTGGTGATCTGCGTGATACCAGCAAGCCAGTGATTTTGTGGCTGCACGGCGGCGCCTTCATCCTGCCGGCCTCGCCGATGGCGCATCTGGAGATGGTTGCCAGCCTGGCGGCCAAGCTCGGTGGCCACGGCTTTTTGCCGGACTACCGGTTGGCGCCGCGCAATCGTTTTCCGGCGGCGCTGAACGACAGCGAGCGTGCTTATCGCGCGCTGCTGGATTTGGGCTTCCCGGCCACGCGTATCGTCATCGGCGGTGACTCCGCCGGCGGCAATCTGGCGCTGGGCTTGCTGCAGCGTATCCGCAAGCAGGGCTGGCCCATGCCCGCATGCGTGCTGCCGGTCTCGCCAGCGACCGAGCTGGGGCGTATCCACTCACCGCCGTCGCGGCCGTGGAAGATGAAGCAGGACCCGAT
>JBFJKG010000342.1:0-3042 GCA_041635075.1 Solimonas sp. | reverse complement strand
GGCAATCTCGCCGGCAATCGCCGAAACCGCACGCTGGTAGCCTTGCACAAGCGCGGCGTCACCACCGACAACGCGCTCGCTGACACGGCTTTCACAGGTGGTGCGCGTACCGTCGGCGCTGACCAGACTCCACAGTGCAGTCACATCCACACGATGCCCCGGCCAGGCATCGAATCGCTGCAGAACCACGCGCAGACGCTGGACGGGGGCATCCTCTGCCTGCGGCAGGCCGTACACATCCCGTGCCCCGAGCAACTGCTGTAGCTGAGCACTAAGGGCATTGCGCCATTCATCCGGCAGCGGGGCTATCCATTGCGCCCGCTCCACCGGCGCCAGTTCGCCCGCGCCTTGGCGAACCACCAGGGTCTGGACATCAACCTGAGCCGGGACACGCACCGGCAGCACCTCGATCAGCACCTCGCCACGCTGCGCGGGCGCTGCCGGTACCGGCGACAGCAGCGTGTAATAACGGACGCCGGCTCCAGTCGCGCAAGCAGACAGCGACGCAAGCGCAAACCCCGCACAGATCGCGAGCAGCATTCGGTTACGACTCATGGTGCAGGCTCCTCCGCAGACGGGGTTGGCGGCATCGCGGCCGGAGCCACCGGTTTCGGCGCCGGGCTGGTCGACTTGCCGAAGACCAGCGACTCCGGATGCTTCTGCAGATAGTCGGCCAGCCCCCTCAGCGAACGCGCCGCGCGCTCCAGCTCGGTCAGCGCGCGACTCATGTCCTGTGGCAGACCCGTGTCTTTCGACAGTGCGTCCGTCGCCGACTCCAGCGTGCGCTGCGCCTCGTGCAAGGTGCGCTTGGCCTGCGGCGCCAGATCAGCATCCAGTTGCTTCAGGAGACTGTCGGCGCTGCCGAGCGCATCGCGCGCGTTGCGGCCGATGTCGCCAAACGGAACGTCGTTGAGCTTGCTGACGATATCGGCGATCTGGGTCTGCAGCATCGCCAGACTGCCGCGCTCGGTCGGGACCTCAAATGGCTCCACCGAGATGCCGACGCTGGCGGCCTTGGCCTTCGGCAGCATGTCTAGCGCGATATACAACTGCCCGGTAATCAGATTTCCGGTTCGCAATTGCGCGCGCAGGCCATCACTGACCAGCCGGCTGAAAACGTCGACCACGGACCGCTCACGATCGCCTCCCTTGCTCAAGCTTTCATAGGCGCTGCCCAGACGCTGCGGATAGATGGTAGCCATGACCACGCCGGTAAACGCCTTGCGGCCACGGTGGTATTCGATATGAACGGCATCGACCTGACCCAGCTCGATGCCGCGGAAATCGACCGCGGCCCCCGCCTCCAAGCCACGCAGCGACTCGTCGAAGCGCATGCTGATGCGCATAGGCGGCCCACCTGCCGGCGCCATCGCCGACGCCTTGTCGTCATAGAGGACGAAGGTGCTGTTAGCCACCGCCGGCACCGCACCATCCTCCTCGTTGCCACTGCGTCCGAACGCGATGCCGCCGATCAGCACACTCGCCAGCGACTGGGTATTCAGCTCCAGACCCGCTGCGCCTACGCGCAGATCGACCCCGCCGGCGTTCCAGAAATGAACATCCTGGGTCACGAAGCGATCATAAGGCGCGTCCACAAACACCTGTAACGTCACGCCGCCCCCGTTGTCATCCAGCTTGGCCGCTACAACTCGCCCTACCGGGATGCGCCGAAAGTAGACGGGAGAGCCGATGTCCAGCGAACCCTGATCCGTGGCCTTGAGTATGAAGCGCTGCCCCTTGCGGTCGCTGGTTACGGCCGGCGGCACCTCCAGCCCCTCGAACTCATGGCGCTTGACCTCCGACTGGCCTACATCGACGCCGATGTAGGCTCCCGACAGCAGGGTGTTCAACCCCGACACACCGCCGGTATCGATACGCGGGCGCACCACCCAGAACCGGGTGTCGTCGACGGCGATATCGCCGGCCTCACCACTGAGTTCGACCGTGACCAGCACGCGCTGAAAGTCGTCGGTCAACAGGATGCTGCGCACCTTGCCGATGACCACTTCCTTGTACTTGACCTCGGTCTGACCCGGCTCCAGTCCTTCGGCCGAACTGAAACTGATCGTGATGATCGGGCCCGAGGTAATCAGCGCACGCACAACCAGAACAACGCCGGCTATTGCCGCCACCAGCGGCACCAGCCAGATCAACGATGGCGCGAAATGGCGCGCAGGCCGAAGTACCGGTTGTGCCACTCCGTCGGATCTCTGCGCTTCTGAAGCTGCACCCTGGTCGGTCATGTCGATTCCATACCTGTCGCTGCCGAGGGTACCTGCTTTACCGAGCCGCCCGATACCGGCGTATCCCAGATCAGACGCGGATCGAAGCTCATCGACGCCAGCATCGTCAGTACCACCACGCCCGCAAACGCTACCGCACCGCCGCCGGGGAGCACCAGCGCAAAACCGCCGAACCGCACCAGGCCCACCAACAGTGCCACCACAAACACGTCCAGCATCGACCAGTGGCCGATAAAGTCGATGAATCGATAGAGCTTGGCGCGTTCGCGCTGCGCCCAGTTTGTTCGGCGTTGCACGCTGATCAACAGTGCCGCCAGTGAACCGATCTTGAGCAGCGGCACCACGATGCTGGCCACGAACACAATGATTGCCAGGTCGTAGGACCCTCCGCGCCACAGCCGCACCACTCCGCTGAGGATGGTTTCGTCCACCGCACTGAAGAACTCGGTGGCCTGCATGATCGGCAGGAGATTGGCCGGCAGATAAAGTATCGCCGCCGCCAGCAGCAGCGCCCAAGTGCGGCCGACGCTATGGCGCCGACGCCGCTCCAGTTGCGTGCCGCAGCGCGGACAGTCGGCGCGCAGCCCCGCGCGGATCGGAATCTTGGCAGAGCAGGTCAGGCCACAGCCCGGGCAACGAATCAACCCGAGCTCCTTGGCAGTCGAAACCTGCAGAGTATTCATTTTGCGCACCGATCTGCGTAATCCCAGATCGCTTCCGGATCGACGCTGGACACCGCCGTCATCAGCAATGTCAGCACCGCAAACGCCCACAGTCCAGGGCCGGGAGCAACCTCGGC